>CAYOJF010000041.1:0-38665 GCA_964404215.1 uncultured Aureispira sp.
TTTGAACAGGAAGAGACTTTTTAAACAACTTCATTTGGAGAACTTATGTTATCGCCTAACAAAAACGACCAATAATAAAACAAAACCATACAATGGAAGAGAAAGATGCCCTTGGCGGAAATTATAAATTTATGCAAATGAAAGTTTTCGGATCAATCGAAAATTTTTATAAAAATGTCAAAACTTATCGCTTGGTTTTTGATAAAACAGAATGTCGATATATCTATGGAGAATTATCTTTTTACAATAAACTTTTTGACGAGAGGGATTGGAAATGTACTGTAAAGATGATTTGTGTAGAAGTAGATACCAACAAAAAAATCTGCGAATTATCAAAAGAAAGAACTATTCTTAAAAACCAGAATGTCATTAAGGTACAAGAAGGGTGGGGAACTGCGGAAGCAGGGGCTTTTTGGTATGAAGGTAAATTCAGGTGGGATGCTTACATTGATGATACGTTTATTCAGTCTGCTTATTTTTATGTGGTAGAAGAAGGAGCCGTTACGGCAGAATTAAATCCTTATTTTGATATCAAACAAGTACGGTTGTTTGAGAATAATGGAGGGCAATTGCCGATGGAAGACCGCAAATATCTGCAAACTTTCAATAAAGATACGGTACGTTATATCAATGTAGAAATGGCGATTGACATCAAGGCCAAAGCTGCTGTTTTGCCTTTAGATTTCAAACTTAATTTCTATAATGATCTTGGACAACACAAAGCATTTGTAGAGTATTTTAAAGAAATTCGCCCAGCCAAAGAAAAAACATTGACTTTTGATGTAGGTTATGGTGCCAAACAAGGGAAATATTGGTTTGCAGATGACTATACCTGCGAAATTACTTTTATGAACCAATTGGTAGCGGTAATTCCTTTCAAGGTTGGATTAGAAGAAGAACCTATGGAAGAAGGTATTTCCTTTGCCGTCCATCGTCGTTCGTTGAAAGAGGTACAACAAAATGCCGGAATCAAAGAAGATATTACTTACGAAGAAGCAACAGCCGAACTCAACGCCTTGATTGGATTGGTATCTGTCAAAAAACAGATTGATGAGTTGGCGAGTTATCTCAAATTCCTGAAAGTAAGAGAAGAAAAAGGGTTTAAGGAAGATAATAAATTTAATCTTCATACCGTATTTATGGGAAATCCAGGTACGGGTAAAACAACTGTGGCAAAAATGTTAGGTAAAATCTACAAAAGCCTTGGTTTGCTCTCTAAAGGAGAGGTTTATGAAGTCGGTCGGGTAGATTTAGTTGGAGAGTTTATAGGGCAGACGGCCCCTAAAGTCAAAAAAGCACTAGACAAAGCAAGAGGCGGAATTTTGTTTGTAGATGAAGCTTATGCTTTGACCAATAGAGGAGATGATGGAAAAGATTTTGGGCAAGAAGTAATAGAAGTATTGTTGAAAGAAATGTCAGATGGCCCAGGAGATATTGCCATTGTATTCGCAGGTTATCCTAAAGAAATGGGAGCTTTTCTGAATTCTAATCCTGGGATGAACTCTCGTATTTCTAATCACATCACCTTCCCTGATTATGTACCAGATGAACTGATGGAAATTGCTCGCTATGCAGCGGACAAACGAGGGGTCAAACTGAGTGAAGGGGCGGCTGACTTTCTACATCGCAAAATCATAGAAATATATAGAGAACGGGACGAACATTTTGGTAATGCTCGTTTTGTGAATGGAGTATTGGAAGAGTGTAAACAGAATATGGCATTGAGGTTAATGAAATCAGTTGATTTTGAGAGCCTAGAAGGAGATGATTTGTCAACAATACAATTAGAAGATGTAGAGAAAGTATTTGGTCTGACAAATTCTAAATCGGTGCGTATTCCAGTTGATAATGCTGCACTAGACGAAGCACTCAAAGAACTACACGAACTAATAGGGTTAGAAGAGGTAAAACGAGATGTTGACGAAATGGCAAAATTAGTCACCTACTATACCGAAATAGGGCGTGATGTCAAAAAAGCGTTCTCTATGCATACTGTATTTACAGGAAATCCTGGTACAGGTAAAACAACAGTAGCACGTATTATTGTCAAAATATATAAAGCATTAGGAATCCTCGAAAGAGGGCATTTGGTAGAAACTGATCGTAAGGGATTGGTAGCGGGCTATACAGGACAGACGGCTATCAAGACAGCTGAAATGATAGAAATGGCGATGGGTGGAGGACTATTCATTGATGAAGCTTATGCTTTGACACAAGGAGGGCAAAGTGATTTTGGTAGAGAGGCAGTGGATACTTTGCTAAAACGGATGGAAGATCAAAGAGGTGAATTCATTGTGATTGCTGCAGGTTATCCTGAAGAAATGCAACAATTTTTGGAGATCAATCCTGGATTGCTTTCTAGATTTGATCGCACACTTCATTTTGGAGACTATACTGCTGAAGAACTGCTGAGTATTGCAGATGCAATGTTTGAAAAAGAAAATTTATACTTAGATGCCACAGCAGCAAACCACCTGAAAGAATATATCATACAGATGTTAGAGCATAAACATCAGTATTTTGGTAATGCTCGTTCTATCCGTAAAGTGGTGCAAGAAATTACCCGTCGTCAGCATCTTCGTTTAGCGAATATGGACACAGCTGACCGTACACCAGAAATGGTACGTACCATTACGATGGAAGACTTTAAAGACTTTAAATTGATGGACCAAGGAGTTACCAACGATAGGAAAGGAATTGGATTTTAGATGTGCCCTTAGGGAAATGTTTTTAGAAGATGTTCTAACTCTTCGAACAAAAAAAAGGAGACTGAAAATTATTTTCAGTCTCCTTTTTAGCTTTTCTCTAATATCTATTAGATATGTAATGGACGATTATCAGTAGCAGCTAGTGCTGCTTCCTTGACCGCTTCTGTAAAGGTAGGGTGAGCGTGGCTAATACGAGAAATATCTTCTGCTGAAGCTCTAAACTCCATCGCAACGACGGCTTCTGCAATAATATCAGCACAACGAGCACCAATCATGTGTACGCCTAGAATTTCATCCGTTTCTTTGTGAGAAATTACTTTCACAAAACCAGCTTCATCGGTACTAGCTCTAGCACGTCCTAGTGCTTTGAATGGGAATTTTCCAACTTTGATAGGAGTACCAGCATCTTTTAGTTCAGCTTCTGTTTTTCCTACCGCAGCTATTTCTGGCCAAGTATAAACCACTCCTGGAATCAGGTTATAATTGATATGTGGATGTTGTCCAGTCATGTACTCTGCTACATAGACTCCTTCTTCTTCCGCTTTGTGTGCCAACATAGCACCTGCTACGACATCACCAATAGCAAAAATACCATCAACATTGGTTTGCATGTGCTCATTGATAAGGACTTTACCTCTATCATCTGTTTGTACCCCTACATTTTCTAGCCCAAGGTTAGCAGTATAAGCATAGCGACCAATAGCAATCAAACAATACTCTGCTTCGATAGCTACCTCTTTATCGTTTTTCTTTGCTTTTGCTTTGATGGTAACCATTTTGTCATTAGACTCTACAGACTCGACCATATGCCCCAGGTGGAATTTGATTCCTAGTTCTTTCTTGAGTACTTTACCCATTTCTTTACCTAGGTCTTTATCCATAGTTGCCAGTACAGCATCAGCATACTCCACTACTTCGACTTTTGTTCCTAGACGAGCATAAACAGAGCCTAACTCTAAGCCAATTACACCAGCCCCTATCACTACCATTGATTTGGGTACTTCAGGTAGTACAAGTGCTTCTGTAGAAGTAATGACTCTTTTTTTATCATAATTGAATGCTGCAGGAGCTACTGGTTTAGAACCTGTTGCGATAATTGTTTTATCAGTAGTGATGCGAGCTACTTCTTTAGAAGCATCTTTTTTGTCTACTACTTTGATGGTATTTTTGTCTACAAAAGAACCGTGCCCTTCATATACATCAATTTTATTTTTCTTCATCAAATAACTAACTCCTCCACAAGTAGTCTCCACTACTTCATTTTTGCGAGTAATCATTTGTTTGAAATCGACCGAGAGGTTATCTAGGTTAATTCCGTGTTTTTTGAATTTCTTTTCTGCATTGTGATAATGCTCTGAAGAATCCAATAATGCTTTAGATGGTATACAACCCACATTTAAACAGGTTCCACCCAATGTTGGATAACGTTCGATAATTGCTGTCTTGAGCCCTAGTTGAGCACATCTAATCGCCGCTACATAGCCTCCAGGTCCAGAGCCTATGATTGTAACATCGTATTTCATATTTATTATTGTTTTTTGGTTTCACTTGAATGCGAGTACTCCTATTACAAATTAGGATAAATTTAGATATGCTCTAAGAATATATCTAAAAAGTACCCCAGTACTATTTATTAGTACTCTTCGCTACTGTTGCTGCTATTTGTTGCTGTTGAGCTTGTAAGGTTTGTAGTCTAAATTTACGAGCTCTTCTCTTACTACTAGCTGTAGCTAATAAAACAGTTAGTAAGAAAATAGTTCCAATCAATACATAAGGCCAAACAGTTGCTGCTTGCAATAAGAACACTTTAAAATTCTCCCATCCGAGCTCTAAGTTAGCAGAGAAAGAAGCATTGAAAGGTTCGGGGGCAGGTTTTACAAAGTCAATAGGTTGAAAAATACTGACCGTAATTTGACTTTTAGGTAAGTCTTTTGCTAATCGAACTGCCTGATTGAGTTGATTGTTGATTACCTGATTAGTTGAGGCTAAATTTTCTTGTAACAGCATTTTGTCACTGACTGCTAGTGTCGGTTTGAATTGTCTAACCAATGCTTTTTGTCGAATAGCTTGTGCTTCCAATGAACTAACAATAGGAGTGTATTCTTCTTTGGCCATTGGTTGCCAAACTTGTTTCTTTCTGATAATAGTGGCAGTACTTCCTAGCAAATCCATTACTTTATTGAATTCAGTAGGATTCACTTGTAGCTGAAGGGTATTCTCTTGGTTATAATCGGTTGTTGTCTGCGTTTCTGCAATTATGTTTGCTTCTAACTCTGTTGTTAATTTTTGAATCATTTCGTAAGTCTCTTCATAATCTCTTACTTTCATCAAAATAGCTCCATTTTTGACAATACCAAGTTCATCTCGTTGCCTAATAGCAGTATCAATAGCTCCCAATAAGCTTTCATCTACACTGGGTGTTAAACTGGTTGTATTTTGTTCGGCATAAGCTTCTATAGCATTTTTGAGTACTTCTTTGCCTTCAGGCGTATGAGCAACCATTTGCTGGCGTTCTTCTTCTGCTACCTTAGCAATGGCGGTATTGAATTTTTCTTCTAACTTTTGAGTATCTTTTATTTTTGCTTGTTGGTATTGTTCTAACTTGTTAGGGCCTTGTTCTTGGCAAGCCGATAAGAATATCAGCATTAAGAATAACGATAATAGACGCATTATTTGTAGTATGTATTAGTTGCTTATAAAATTGACTTCAAAAATACAAGAAATAATCTGCTTTTAAGTATTTTTCTAATATTGTTTTGAGGTATATAGCTTGAAGTTGAAGTTGTTTAAAAAGTCCGTTTGTGGTGAAATGAGTAAGGTTTTTTTGTTAATTGAGGCAAAAATTTGGCTAATAGCATTAGCTATTTGGCTAATTTTTAACGAAAAATAACAGAAAAAGATATTTCATTTGAACAGGAAGAGACTTTTTAAACAACTTCGTTAAGTCGGTTTACAATAGTACCTCTGTACAATACTCTAAAACATAATGATCCCATCTACAACAGAACCGAGTAGAGCTTTCTTGAAAGAGTAATAGAAAGACAGACCACTATAGAATGGTATCCCCAATTGAGGTTGGTCAAAAACAATTCCTTCTCCTCTAATAGTTGTCAGTTGGTAAGGGTAGGCCCCTACATCCAAATACAAAGTTGCTTGAGGACTTAATTTTAAATTAAGTACCGCCCCTGTTTTGATGCGGAGTCCACCAATAATATGGCGTTCTACATTATTATTGAATTCATATCCAAAAGGAGTTCCAAAACCAGCTAAACTAGCTCCAATATCTAATTTGACCATTGGTGAAAACTTAATGGCAAATCGTACTTGAACGGGAAGTGTAATATTGATCCAAAAACGTTTGCTGAGCTTAGCTTGTATACCGAAAAAGGGGGCAGGAAGTATTTGTCCATTGTTATACGCAAAATAGATCCCATAATACCAGTAGAAATTAAAATTTTTGATATTAGCTATACCAATCAAGGTTGTAATATTAGGTGTTGGATTAGCTTTAATGGATTGTATACTTTCTAACAAACCAATATTGAATTGATAAAAAAGGAATTTTGGTTTTTTAAGTGGCTTTGCTAATAAATGAATACCTGTTATCCCTGTAGAAAACCCATAACTGACATGAGCCTTGTTGCCAAATGGGTGTCTACTAGAAGTAGATTGGTAGCTTAAGTCTGCATAAACTATCCGAGGTCTAAAATTCCAGAAAATTTGATAGAATCGTAGTTTAGCAGCTTTCTTCAATTTCAATTTCAATACCTTCTCCCAATCCATTTTGAGTTGCAATTTACTGGCAATTGGAATGATACAATTGACATTGACATCTCCTACATGAAGCCGATCTTTCTGATTGAAATTGAAATCATGGCTATAGAGTGTATTGACTCGTATACTTGGGCGAAAAAATTGATTGAAAATAAAAGACTGTGCTTGTATCGTAAAGCTAATGCTAGATACACATAGAATAAAAAATAGCTGTTTCATGAGCACAAAGATAAGTAACTTGCCTTAGAATTTCCTCAAAAGGAGCGGCCCACCTCAACAGATAATCAGACGATTAAGTCATTATCTCCTCAAACAATCCTGCTACTTCTAGCCCTGCATTGTGTCCCGTATCATTCAGTAAGACTTTTTTTGCCTTTTTGTCAGTCAATAGGACATCCAATCGGGAAGTCATAGATTCATCTATACGCCCATCCATAAAACCAGCAATAGGAGAGGCGAGCGATGTAGTTGCTTCTCGGTGGGCTAATATTTCAAGACGAAACTTTCTATTTTCAAGCACAATTTCTACCTTTTTATCGTCAGCATACGATTTACGTAGCCTTGAAAAATTATAGGTGGTAAATTCAATGAGTCTATCGTGTAGCCAGACACCTCCAATAAATCCAACAAATGAAAGTCCCATCCAGGGGACTCTAGCAACAGAGGTTTTTAATGAAATACCAGGTTCAGAAAAGTGATTGGTTTGCATCCAGAAATAGCCACTAGGAAAAGAACGTCCCCAGTCTTTTTCCATATAGCCACGCCCTCCTGTGAAATCCACAGCTCTATTGTTGATATTCAATGAGCCTTGTATCGTATGGTTCATACTCAATATACCATGATAACATTGCATGAAAGGCATAAAAGAGAATGGTCCCATAATATTAGGCGAATACCAGCTACTAGACCAAGGGGTGAGATCCTGAAAATTTAGTGTTCCTGTTGCATTGGGTAAGTCTAAGCGGATTTTATCTTTTGAGAAAAAGCTATTTCCTACATTTACTTCAAAAGTGCCTCCTTTAGGGACAAAATCTTTTGCATCAAATTTATGATAACTAGCAGTTAATCTTTTTCCATCTAGGACTTGTACAAATGCTTGTTGATGACCATTTTCGTCCATGGCTATACCTGGAATAAAAGCATAGGCTTCGGTCGCATCAGCATTGAGTAGTTTGTAATACCATCCTTCAAAATAACGCTTGGTTTTACCCCATCCATGGTATTGCTCCGCATTAAAAAGAGCATTTATTTTATTTTTGAACATGTTTTAGATATTTATGTCAACGATGATAGGTAAATGATCCGAGGGGTAAATCTTATTATAGTCCCAATTGCTAATTTGATAATGTGTAATAGGGGTAGTCTCAGAGATAAAAATAAAGTCTATTTGTTGGTGCATAAACTTAGGATAGAACAAATGTAGTAACAATTTTCTCCATGTCCATTTTTTATCAATTCCAGTAAAAGTATAGGTTATTTTAGGATTGGTCATAGCCATTAAGCTTGCTGCATTTTTGAGTAAAGTATCCTTGTGTACATAATCCAAGACCGCAGAGCTATTATTGGCATTCAAGTCTCCCACGAGTATCAAATGGGCAGTAGCGATTTTTGTTTTGATTTGGTGTATCTTTTTCAAAATAACTTTCATGCCTTCTGTTCGAGCTAAGGCACTTTTGTGATCCAAATGTGTATTGAAAACATAAAGAATACCCCTAGTAGTCAAGGACTGTAGTCCTACATAGCTACAAATCCTGTGGTGAGCAGCCTCCCAGTCTTTGGAGGGTATAGAAGGCGTTTTAGAGAGCCAAAAGGTGGATTTTTCGATTAGCTTGAACGCTTTCTTACGAAAAAATATGCCGACTTGTTCACCTCCATGTGGCCCTCCTGCTAGTTCACCATAATAGTCAAATTCTGGAAAATGTGCTAGTATATCCGCAATTTGATTAGGTCTTCCTTCTTGTATAGCGAGAATATCAGGTTCTAGCTGTTGTATATGATTTAGTAAGTGTTTTTTTCGGTCTGCCCAGTTATATTTTGGTTGGTTGACAAACTTAGGGTGATCGTTTAGAATGTTGTAGGAGACCACCCTAGTGCCTGCATTAGTATCTAGCTTAGTTCCAGCCATCTACTTGATTTAGTTTGTTTTGGATGTAACTAAAGGAGCAATCTTTAGGATTTTCTTCTCTATAATTGTAATCTTCGCCTTCTGCACTCCCCATGCAAGCAGACCACAGACACTTACCATTTTCGTAGTTAATGGTGGTTATCTCCCCATATTCATATCCTTGCATATTGTGCTCAAAGACACCATCTGGAATATCATGTTCATAATTACCTGAAATCTCGGCACTAATTTCTACTTCAAAATCATCTGAAATTTCAGCATTATAAGTTCCTTTTACTTCAAACTTTCCATGTTTGACCCATGCATTTTCATCGTTTTTTTGATACCTAACGATTCCATCATAGAAAAACTGTCCTTCTTCTATTGAAATATCAAGTACAGCACTCAATTCTGCACCCGTAGCACGAATGATTGGCCGCTCATATTGATTTGGTCCTACCTCTTGGTACAGATCAGCGAAAGGAAGTACTCCTCCACCATATATCCACCCTTCTATTGCTACTGCTGTTGGACTAGATTTCCAGCTTATTTTTTTCCAATTAGTATAATTGACTTTTCCTCTAAGTTTGATTTTTTCTTTAAAATCACTCCCTTCATTAAGATCTAACATAGTTTCTCCGTAAGGTATTTTTCCAAGTACTTCAGCTGCTTTGTCAGGTACTGTACGAATTTGTAGGTTATTAACGATCGCTACGAATTGCTTTTGAAGAGGCGTTGGTTTTGCTTTGGGAACGGTGTCCATAATGACTTCATTAGCTTGATCATTGCTGGAGGTTTGTGTGCGTTCAGACTGACAACTGCTAAGGATAAAACTTAGGAATAGGATAGAAGTAAATAATTTCATAGTTAAAAGTATTAGAGTAGGGTTCGAGGTATTTATAATACATGTAAAAGTAAATCCTGTTCTAAGGCATCATGATATCAATAGCATCTAAATTATGAACACTTTTATTTTTCGCTTCCAAATAGAATAAGAAAGTTTCCAAGGAAGTTTTTTGTGGAGTATAGCCAAATACTTTTTTGATTTGACGATTATCTAATACAGGGCGATACTGAATAAACAAAAGCTGATCAGGGCCATACTGTGTCAATCCAAGCTTATTGCCTACAGATAACCCTAGACGCAATAATCCAGCAGGCAAATTTAAATATGATTTTCCGAGAATTTTAGCTAAGTCTCTATTGGTAATAGCACCATCTCCAGCGAGATTAAAAATACCCGTTTGGTCACTAAAAATAGCTTGATGCATACAGGCAGCCACATCTTCATCCCAAATAAATACATAGGGACTTTGATGTCCTCTGATCCCTAATATTCGTTTTTTATCAAATAGATTGGTAATCAAATTGTCAGTTGTTTTGCCAAGTATGGTACATACTCTAAAGATAGTTTGCTCCAGAGCAGGGTGTTTGACACGATATTCTACCAACATCTCTTCTACCAGTCTCTTATGAGCCGAATAGGCAAAAATATCGTTGCCTCTAGGAGGGTTTTTTTCGGTTAGCCAAGTTGGATTGTCTGCATAATATCCATAAGCAGCCCCACTAGAGCTAATTATAATGCGTTTGGTACCTGCTTGAAGGCAAGCGTCCAATATATTTTGTGTGCCTTGCACATCCACTTGGTACTGAAAGTCTCGCGAGGTAGATTGAGAATCAATAATAGCTGCTAAATGAATAACATGTGTGACAGAATGCTCCTTAAGCTGCTGAGAAAGCAGCTCTTTATCTCTAATGTCGGCTTGTAGATAGATGACTCCCTCTAGTGCTTGATGGGCATCGGGGAGACGAAGATCCATGACCAAAAGGTGATCAATTTTTCCACTTAGTAAATCTAGGGATAATTTTTTAGAGACAGTTTGCCCTAAATAGCCTAGCCCTCCAGTTATGAGTATGTTTTTTTTCATTGGTATTAATGCTCTAAAAGGTCTGATTCTTGAATAGATGATTGCTTACTTTTTCGTTGCCAGTAGGTAGCTACAGTCAAGCCTGATATCATGTGCCATACTCCCCACCATGCTGTGATGATACCTACTCCACCAAGCGTAGGGAAATATTGGAAAAATAAAATAAGCCCTAATCCTGAATTTTGAATCCCTACCTCTATAGCGACTGTTTTGCAGTCTTTGAGCGGTAGTTTTGCAGCTCTAGCACCCCAATACCCTAAAGAAAGGGCAAGGGCATTCTGTAAGAACACTACTACTGCAAATGTACCTATGTAAGCACTGAAAGTTTGGAAATTAGCAATGAGAGCCCCTAAAATTAAGAGGGCAAAAATGCCCACCGAAGAAAGTTTCATAGGCTTCTGCAATTTGCTCGCCAAGTTAGGGTAGTAGTGAGAGAGTAGCATGCCCAAGACTAATGGAATTCCCAAAAGAACAATGATGGTTTGTAGCATTTCCCAAAAGGAAATAGACATATCTTGGAGTAGGGCATTGGTTTCGGGTAGGAGGCTCCCCCAAAAAGATAAATTGAAAGGAGTCATCACTACAGCGGCTATAGTCGATATCGCAGACATCGAAACAGACAATGCCGTATTACCCCCTGCTAGATGGGAAAAAAAATTGGACATATTGCCCCCAGGGCAAGCCGCAACTAAGAGCATTCCTAGAGCGACACTAGGATAAAAACTTGTACTAGGAGATAGACTAGCACCCCAAATCAATAAGAAAGTTAATGCAGGAAATAGGAAAAATTGCATTCCTAAACCAACGAGTGCCCCTTTGGGGTTTTTAGCAACTTGTTTGAAGTCTTCTAATTTAATATCTAGAGCAACACCAAAAATGATAAAGCCCAAAATAATTTTAAGGAAAAGCTGTGTTTCGGTATTAAACGTAATTTGGACACTATCAATATTCATCAGGAAGGGCTATTTTTGGTATAAACCTTCAAAATAGTCAAATTTTTGAGTTGCAGTGTACAATTGTTTGCGAAATTTTTTGAGTTTCTCTTGAGCTTGTTCTTCTAGTTGATGGATGGCAGTTAACTGTTGTTGGTTCAGTTCTATACGTTCAGTAGCTACTTGATTTTGTTGAAAAGTCTTCCATGCAGACGGATTCTTTTTTTGTAACGCAACAGATATTTTTTGGCGTTCGCCAGTAGCATCAGCAATCGCCATCATTTCCTTATTGGTTAATTTTTTGCCTGCTTTTACTTTTTGGAGACCTGTGTTGACAGCCTTGGATGACTGACGGATTTGAGCAAAATCTTCTTGGTAATCTTCATAGGTGGCGAGTTCTTTAGTAGTCGTAGATAGAGTTGCTTGGTCTACAGCGATTTGTTTGTTGATGTCAGTTGCCATCAATACGGCTCGAATAGAGTCTTGTTTACTATCCTTGATGCTGTCGGTGAGGTTATTTCTTTGCTGTAGCCAATAGTTGTAATTGGATAGTTGCATGAATTCAGCCCAAATACCATCACCAGCTCTAAAATCTAAATAAAAAGAACCAATAGTAAGGTTGAGAGCGAGTGCTTCGGTTTCTATTTTGACAATAGAATCTTGTGTCTCAACAAATTGCTTGACCATAGCAGTACCTAAACGGAGTTCGATAGCAAAATCTTTCTCTAAAAAAAGCCCGGGTAATGCCCCAGTTACTTTTCCTGCCTTTTTTTCTATAGGAGCAGTAGCGAGTGCCGTATCTTGTCCTACCCATATAGCTAGTAGTAGGCTAGAGTCACTTAGTGGGGTATCGTTCGTTTCGAACGGAATGATTGTCATTTGTTGTACTAGGAATGTATCTTTTTGATAATGAATGGTATCTATATCCGATTGAGCCCAAAGGGCATAAGGCAACCAAAGTAAACAAAACAAAAAACTATATTTCATATCGAATAGATTCTAGGCAACTGTTTGGTTGCGTTTCCAATAAATAATGCTCCCAATTAGTATCAAAAATATCACCAAACCACCTATTATCAAAAACCAATTAGAACTTGGTTGGATCAGTGCGACAACAGGAGTATTGGCACCTACTACTACAAATGCTCCCCAGTAAAAAGGAGCCAATGCTTTTTGATTACCTCCATAGTTTTCCAGAAATTGTGTTTTTGCTAGTTGCATGGCTTGGTCTTTAGGCAAGCCATCTCTCAGGTTAGTATAAAAACTACCCATGATAATCTTAGTCGTAAAATCAGAGACTTGCCACTTGCTCATTACAATATTAGGAACTCCTGCATAGGCAAACCCTCTAGCAATAGAAACGACTCCCTCTCCTTTGGTCAATTTACCAGAGCCAGAGTTACAGGCACTCAATACAGCCATATCTGCCCCCAATTGCATATTGAACAACTCATGGGTGTGCAAAATACCATCCTCTTCTCCTTCTGGAGCAAGAATCAGATTAGAAAAAAGAGGATCATTATCATCCAAAATACCATGTGTAGCAATATGAATGACATCAAATTGAGGGGCGGTTTGCTTAAATGATAATTCGGAAGCAGCAGCTTCTGTATAAACCGTAGCATCAAACAATCCTGCTATATATTTAGCTTCTTCGATGGCACCAGGCAATTCTTCTAGGGTATCTAGATTCATTTTATCTTTTAAGATAGGCATGATATCTTTGAAATTAGGAGCTAAAGACAATAATGATTTTCTGTCCGTAGAGGTCTTGCTTTTATTTTTGTTGAGCAAGAATAAATTAGCAGAGTAGCTATAAGAAATAGGGTGCTTTTGAATTAAAAAAGTAGTTTGAGAGTATAAGTCTGAAGTAAATTCTTTATTGATATAGTTGTCTGTGGGTAAGACACCAAATGGAATATAACTCAATTCAGCATCAGCTGCGATAATAAGGTGTTTACCAGCTAATTTTTCTGTCATTTCAGGTGTCCAGACATTACTGTACAGTTGTTGTCCTAGATTAAAGTAAATACGATGATTACTATACCGAATTGCCTTCTGAAGTTGATGGATAGTAGTAGAAAGTGACTCTGATAGAGTAGTATATTGAGGATAAACTTCTGTAGCGGTAATTGCCATAGTATAAATGAAAGAATCTGTCGCTACATATTCCAAAAAAGCTTCATTGGGAGCCAAATTGGCCTGTAAGTCCGCTAGATTTTGGATACTGTAGTCATATTTCATTTTGTAGTAATCAGGGTACTGCTGTTCGAGTAGCAGTAATAACTCATCGTGAGCAAGCATTTTTTCTTGTATGGAAGTTTCTAACTCTATAATACGATCTTCATCTTTATTTTTTCCTTGTTTCAATTCATAGAAAACTTCACTTTTGAGATAAGCAATGTCTACTTTGAGTTGATTTTCTTGTTCAATTATTTCTTTAGGAATACCATTAATTTTTCTAGCTTTTAGGTCACGCAGCGACTCTAATAAGACCGCACTTTTTGATAATTCTGCATATCGGAATGCTTCTGATAAATACTGCTTTTCTTTAGTTAGTTCCCATAGTCCATTGGCAGTCAAAACGGCTTGTTGACAAAACTTATGAGTTGTACTTGAAAGCCTATACTTGGAACCTTCATTTCGATGCGTTTTACGTAATTTTTGAAGCAGTTGAATTGCAGCAGCATAGTTTTTAAGGATTAACGTTAGATTTTCTTTTGTTTTGCCATCATCCATTCCACTGAGGGCAACTCCCTTCGAACTTAATGCATTCAGTAGCTCAAATGGAAACTTAGTTTGGGATACATCTGGGATGGCGTTGCCGACCACTTCACTACCTTCAGACATGGTAGCATTAATTGATTGGTCCATAAAATCCAATGCTAATGCAAATTCTTTTTCAGCAATTAAGCATTCTCCAAGCATCCTACTCGCTTCTGCTACCAAAGGATGTTTTTCAGGATAAATTGGTTGCATCAAATCCATTGCTTTCTGGTAATACTTTTTGGATCGACTAAAATCTTCTGACTCAAAAAACAAGGCTCCTTTTGCCATTGCAACTTCTATTTCTTTAATTACCTGTTGTGCTTTTGGGAATTTGGGGATCAGTTGATTCGCTTTTTCGTAACTAATGAGACCTAAATTGAGATCGACTTTCTTTTCTGGTTGAAATACAGGCGATACTGGTGTGGTCTTAAAGTTTTGTAGAGCAATTTGCCAATCTTGTTCGCCTTTAGCAGCGGTAGGAGTGTACCATACTAGTCCACCTTGTTCAGGTTCTATTTTTCTATGAATCAGCCCCTGTTTGAGATAAGAATTGAATGTTTTTTCGACAATAGCATTAGAAATATCCCCCTTCCAAGTGCTTAATGCTGGTGTATTGAGAGCCGCCGCAGTTTTGTAGTTTCGTTTATCTGCATAAATAGCTGCAGCCATCGCTTCGGCTTCTGGAAGACGTGCTTTATTTAGCCCAGATGACTTAATAGCATCTATGGTTTGTTGAAAATAAGGAAGGGCTAGTTCATATTGTTTTTGTTTGAAATAGAGATTACCCAACCTGAAACTGAGTTCAATTTCTTTCTTAGGATCATCAGGAATAATAGCATCCTTATTCGTCAGTATTTGTTTGTAGACATAAATAGCACTATCAGGCTCAATTAGCTTCTCTCGTAACTCACCAATAAGTAGATTATCTTCAGAGAAGGTTTCTTGGTTTCGTTTTTCGGAAGGAAGTTTTTCTGCTATTTCGGTAGCAGATTGGTAGTATTCAAGTGCTTTCTCATAGTTTCCTTTTTCATTTTCTATTTCTCCTAGGTATTGATTAATTTCTATTTGAAGTGCTTTGGGAAGCTTATTACTAGGATTGGTGATACTCTTCTTGACACTTTGAAGCATGGCCAAGGCTTCTTTTCGTTCATTGTAGCTCCAGTGATAACGACTAATACAATAGTTAAGGGCAACTTTTGCGTCTGGGAGTATATTTTTTTGTGTATCTACAATAGCTTCTCCTACTTCATAAAAACTAAAATAGGCCTTTTCTTTTTTTCCGTCTTGTAGTAATGCCAAACTATGCAAGGCATTAGCCACCACTTTTCCATTATAGTTGTTGCCATAGGATTTTTCAGCTTTCGCAAGCCATGGAATAGCCTGCTTGAATTCTCCCTTCAAGTAAAGGGCTTCTCCTTTCTGGAAATTCTGGTAAGCAGATGTTGGTGTTTGTAATGCCGATAATTCTTGGGCAAGACTAGTATCTAAACCAATAGAAAAGAATAAGATTACTGTAAAGCAATACGAAAAAATAAAACGAGTAGACATAATTATTATAGTAGTAGCATTCTGAATGAAGGGGGAAGCTACAAATGTACTAAGAGCCTGTCTAAATTTATCTTAATTTGTAATGTGAAATTTCTTTTTCGACTACTTAATGCCTGTTTTTTTTTAATAGCCCCTTAATTTGATGTTAGAGAGGGGATTATTCATTCAAAAATAAATACTCTGATTCTCTTGATTTAGATATTTATGGAATATTATTTCAATCGAACAACAGTAGCTCCAAAACCATACTTATTGTGAAATGAGTTCTCATACGATTTGACGATTGCTTTGAATCGGAGATGGTTTGCTACTCCTTTTTTGAGTCGCCCAGAACCAATACCATGTATAATGTAAACTTCTTTGATATCTAGAGCCGCTGCCTTATGAATATATTTGTCTAATACATCTAGTTGTATTTCAAATAATTCGGCTGGTGTAAACTCTGAGGTATCGTTAACAAGTTTTTCGGCATGTAAGTCTAATTCTATATTAAAAGAGGCATGCTCCATAAGATTGAGTCGCTTATAGTAATTATTGAGTGGACGCAAAATAGAAGCTCTATCTTTTTGGTAAGCAGCGGTATACCCCTTTAAGCTACCAGCAACATTAGATTTAGGAGGAAATTTTTCAAAAATAGAATAAGCATAGCTTTCTATCCCCATTAACGGAACAGTTTGGTAAGCTCTAGCAAACTTTTTGAATTTTAGTTTTATTTTCTTTTCAAACTGCAATCTAGGGAAAGTTATTTGTAATAGAGGAGTATCATTAAACTGGGCCTGACTAAACTCTCCAATAGCAAAAAAGTCATTGGCTGGAATTACTTTATCAAAACCATGGACTATTTCCTGATTTAAGAACAATCGAAATTCGAAACCAAAAGAAGCTCTCGTGTCATTGATGAGGTAAATACTATAATGTTGTGGAGCAATGGGAACTAAGGCTAAAAAACAGCCACTATCCGAAGGGGGAGTGGGAGAAATAATAGGCAAATTGAAAGAAGGAGCACTGGATTTTTCAGTTTGGTCAATACGAGGGGCGGTCGTAGACTGAAACTTCTGCTCCAATTCTGCTTTCGTATAAAACATTTCTTCTGTCGTTAAATGTTTCTCTTTTTTAGGCTTTTTCTTCTTTTGGACATTTTTCTGGACTTCTGACAGTTCGATTTGCTCAAAATTTTGAGCTAGGACAATGTCTTCTACAAAAGCAATGGTTTCTTCTCCATCATCATCTAATATACTATAACTTCCATCGAGATGATCTTCTAGAATCTCGGCACGCATTCCCGTATATCGAAAACGGATTATATCTCCTACTACAAACATAAACTAGATTACTTTTGTGGTGTTTTAATTACATAAATAGTACACAATACACGCTAATATGACTTTTCGTTCATTTTGGAGGCGTATATTTTCTGCAAGTTAAATATTCTTTTTTGTCAATTTTATGACAATTCTATGATTTTTCTAACCAAAAAGTAAAAAAAAGTCAAGAAGGATTTTAACTTAGCACACTCAAACGAAATACAAATAGAGATTCTTAGGTTTTTTAGTTTGTAATTCATTGAAATTGAATAGATTATAACTTTTTAAAAAAGAGATAGCAAAATCTACAATTTAAAACTTTTTAACAAATGTTAATCACTGCTTATTTGGAATAAATCTAAATAAAATAGACTTTGATAGTACATTTGAAAAATAAGTTTTGGTATTGTACTTTTGTATCAAATACGACAAGTAACTAGTTGTTTTTTGACAAAAAAATTACAGAATGATATATCAAAGACTTTTTAGCTTTTTAGCTATTGCATTGCTGATTGTGATGTTGCCCGAGTCATCTATGGCAGCAGATCCCAAAAATGGGAAAACGCTATTTTTGCAAAAATGTGCAAGTTGTCACAATGGTACGATGGTGCAGGATATGACGGGGCCTGCGTTATATGGAGCACAAGACCGTTGGAAAAAATATGGTGATGATTTGTATGAGTGGATTAGAAACTCTAGTGCCTTAATTGATGCTGATCATCCTTATGCAAAACCATTATATGCTACTTGGAATAATTCACAAATGACAGCTTTTCCTGAATTGGACAACGCTGCCATTGATGATATTTTGGTTTATATCCAAAATAAAGGTGAATTTGGTTGTGGAGAACCACCATGTGCTGTAGATGTTGCGAATGTAGAAGGAGCAACAAATAAAGGTGGTGAAGACGAAGGCGTTTCTTGGTTAGCTTATGTGCTTATATTAGTATTGTTAGCAGGTATTGCTTTATTAGGTCGCTATATCAATAGTTTAACACGTTTGGCACAGCAGAATGCTGGAGAAGTTGTTTCAGAAGAGAAATCAGCATTAGGAGTATTGTTTGGACCTGGTGTGATTAAGCTATTAATCTTTGCATTGGTACTGTTTGGTGGTTATACTACTGTAAACAATGCAATTGGATTAGGTCGTCAGACCAATTATGCTCCTGCACAACCGATCAAATTCTCACACGCTACGCATGCAGGTGACAATGGAATTGACTGTCAGTACTGTCATGATGGTGCTAGACGCTCTAAGCACTCAGTTATTCCTGCTTCTAATACTTGTATCAACTGTCACGCCAATATCCAGAAAGGATCTAAGCATGGAACAGAAGAATTGATCAAAGTATATGCTGCATCTGGATTTAATCCAATGACAAACTCTTATTTGCCTCAAGATATGTCTGATGCAGATAGGAAAGCAGTTTATAGAAAATGGCTTCAGAAAACTTGGAAAGAGGAGTATAAAGCAGACGAAGATGCTACAGAAGATATGTTTGAAAAACAATTGGCTTCTGTAGAAGGAACTTTCGCTAAACCTATTGAATGGGTTCGTATTCACAACTTACCTGATCACGTTTACTTCAATCACGCACAACACGTAACTGTAGGTAAGATCAAGTGTCAGACCTGTCATGGTAAAGTAGAAGAAATGGAAGTTGTAAAACAACACTCTCCATTATCTATGGGATGGTGTATCAACTGTCACAGACAAACAGAAGTACAGTTCCGTAGTGGATTGAACGAAGGTAAGAAGACACCTTATGCAGGTGAAGGTAATACAGCGAATCCATATTACACGGATTATAAATATTACGAAAAATACCACAATGAACTTAAGAGTGGTGACCGTAAAGGGGTAACTGTTGAGGAAATTGGAGGATTGGAGTGTCAAAAATGTCACTACTAGAAAATGGATAGTATTTTTCAGCTAATTAAGATTATTAGCTGGAAAATATTATTTTTAGAAAACGTATTTTTATAAATTGAAAATAGAATAGGGTGTAAGCCCTTTCCGAATATATCTCATATAAAGACTATGAATAAGAAGGAAAACAATGATAAAGTATGGATTGGGGTAGAAGATCTAACCAATTCAACTTCACTTCAAGAAAACGAATCTGTGGAATTTCAGCATGGAGAAGACTTAGGGAATACCAATCGTCGTGATTTTCTTAAACTAATGGGTTTTAGCTTAGGTGCTGCTACCGTAGCTAGTTGTGAGGCTCCTGTTAAGAAAGCTATCCCTTATGTAGTGAAACCAGAAGAAATTGTACCTGGTGTAGCTACTTATTTTGCTTCCTCTATTGTACAAGGAGGTGATGTATTACCTGCATTAGTGAAAACGCGTGAAGGTCGTCCTATCAAGATAGAGGGAAATCCTGGAACAGCAGACAACCCAACTTTTACTAAAGGTGGAACCTCTGCAAGAACACAGGCTTCTGTCCTTTCTTTGTATGATACTGCTCGTGTCAAATCAGCAGGTAAAGTAGAAGGTGGTGAGTTTTCTCCAATCTCTTGGAAAGAATTGGATGATAGTATCAAAGCAGGATTGAATGGTAATATTCGTATTGTTTCTCATACTAATAATAGTCCTACTTTCGCTAAAGCATTTGCTGCATTCCAAGCAAAGTACCCAGGAGCTAAATTGGTTCAGTATGATCCAATCTCTTGTTCTGCTATGATTGATGCAAACGAACGTACGTTCGGTGTTGCTGGTATTCCAGTTTATAAATTTGATCAAGCGAAATGTATCGTTGGTATTGAGGCTGATTTCTTAGGAACTTGGATCTCTCCAGTACAGTTTTCAGCAGATTATGCGAAGCATAGAAAGGTAGGAGATGATGATATCAAAGACGCTGCAAATAGAATGTCTACACACATTCAGTTTGAGACAGGGATGTCAATGACTGGATCTAATGCAGATCATAGAGTACTGTTGAAACCATCAGAAATGGGAGCGGCAGTAGGAGCATTGTACAAAGCTGTAGCGGAAGAAACAGGATCAGGAGTCGCTGGTAGTGTACCAGCAGCTAACTTCTCTTGGAAAAAAGCAAACAAAGCAATTGTATCAACTGCGAAAAAATTAGTTAAAAATAATCGTCAAGCCTTAGTGGTATGTGGTGTCAATGATGTCAATATCCAAATGGTAGTGAACGAGATCAATAAAATGATTGGTGCTGTAGGTAGTACCATGACGCTAAGTGCTAGTCAGCACTCAAAGCAACGCCAAGGACGTGATGCTGCTATCACTACATTGGTGAATGAAATGAATAATGGTACTGTAAATGCAGTATTGATAGCAGCAGGTGCTAATCCAGCATATGATTTACCAGGGATGGCAGACAAGTTTGCTGCAGGATTGGCAAAATGTAAACTGAGCGTTTCAATGTCTTTGACATTGGATGAGACTGCTAGTCTTTGTCAGTTCATAGCTCCTGACCACCATAACTTAGAGTCATGGGGTGATGCAGAGCCAAGAAAGGGAGAGTACTATTTGGTACAACCAACTATTAAACCACTATTCAAGACAAGACAAGCAGGTGAATCTTTACTAGCTTGGACAGGACAAGGACAATCATATGATTTGTTTTTGAAGAATAACTGGAAAGAAATGTTCAGTGGTTCTTATATGATGTTCCAATCATTCTGGAACAACTCGCTACACGATGGTTGGTTCAAGACTGCTACAGCAAGACCTGTAAATGTTGCTCCTGTAGCAATGGATGAGAGTGTGGCTGACGCAGATGCTGCTACTCCAACTGAAGAAGTTACTACAACACCAGTTGCTTCTAATATCGCTAGTGCTCTAGCAAACCTTCCAACAGGTGGAGGAAGCGACTTAGAGGTTTCTTTCTATGAAACAGTACATATTGGAAATGGAGCAGACGCTAACAACCCTTGGCTACAAGAGATGCCTGACCCAGTAATGCGTACTACATGGGATAACTTCATACAGATTCCGATCGAAACAGATGGTATTTCTGCTTACAAATCTATGAATGATTTAGAAGATGGGGACTTAGCTGAAATTACGATTGGAGATCAAAAGCATATCATGCCTGTCTTCCGTCAGTTTGGTCAAACACCAGGTACTGTTTCTATCGCATTAGGATATGGACGTACTAAGGCTGGAAAATGTGGAACAAACGTAGGAAAGAATTTATACCCTGCAGTTAAAAATTTCAATTATGCTAGCTCTGCTACACTTTCTAACAAAGTAGGTAGAGATGATTTATATGCAAATGTTCAAATGCACCATACTTACGGTTTGACAACCACAAATGAAGATGGTTCATTGAAAACATTTGAAGACAATACAGGTAGAGAAGGAGAGCGTGTAAAACCATACAATGTAGATGAGGAGCAATTAGGTTTCCAAGGTTCATTGGTGAAACGTTCCGTATTTTTCCAATCTACTGCTAAAGATTTAGCAAAAGAAGTAGAAGTATTGGCTAAGAAGCGTGAAGGTTACCAGTACCTTAACTCTAAAGGACTTTATCCAGATCATGAAGTGTACAAAATGGGACACCACTGGGGAATGGCTGTTGACTTAAACAGTTGTACTGGTTGTGGAGCATGTACAGTTGCTTGTATGGCAGAGAATAACGTACCAGTAGTTGGTAAATTTGAGGTAAACAAAGTACATGAAATGACTTGGTTGAGAATTGACCGTTATTTCTATGGAAATGAAGAAACACCAAACTCTGTATATATGCCTATGATGTGTCAGCATTGTGATAACGCTCCTTGTGAGAACGTATGTCCTGTAGCTGCTACTAACCACAGTTCAGAGGGATTGAACCAGATGACTTATAACAGATGTGTAGGTACACGTTATTGTGCTAACAACTGTCCATTCAAAGTACGTCGTTTCAACTGGATGGATTATACTTCAGCAGATATTTTCCCTTCTAATGAAGTAGATGTTAACAGAGATTTGGAAGATAGAGAATACTACACTTACATGACGGACAACTTGACACGTATGGTCTTGAACCCAGATGTTACAGTTCGTACACGTGGAGTGATCGAAAAATGTAGTTTCTGTGTACAGCGTATCCAAGAAGGTAAGCTATCTGCAAAGGTAGAAAGACGTAAATTGGAAGACGAGGATGTTAAAGTTGCTTGTGAGCAATCTTGTCCAACAGGTGCTATTGTATTTGGAGATATGAATAATCCAAATAGTGCTGTATCTAAATTGAAAAATACAAGACGAGCTTACATTCCGATTGAAGAAACTAACGTACGTTCATCAGTTAGTTATTTGATGAAAGTAACGAATAGAGAAGAAGATTTCGCATAAACAATAATTGAGAATAAAGAGCAATTCAAGATAAAAACATAAATTTTATGAGTGCAGTTGTTTCAAATGTTCGCCCACCATTAGTAACGGGCAACAAGACATATCACGATATAACAGAGGATATCTGTTCACCTACTGAGAAACTGCCTGGAGCAGGGTGGGTCATGTGCCTACTAGGTTCTTTGGGGCTATTAGGTTTTGGTACCGTCGCCGTATTTTTTACGGTCTGGTACGGAATCGGTACTTGGTACCTTAACCGTACTGTCGGATGGGGTTGGGATATTACCAACTTTGTATGGTGGGTAGGTATTGGTCACGCAGGTACATTGATTTCTGCGATTCTTTTACTTTTCCGTCAAAAATGGCGTACTGGTGTAAACCGTGCGGCAGAGGCGATGACTATCTTTGCTGTAATTTGTGCAGCATTTTTCCCTGGAATTCACATGGGACGTCCTTGGATGGCTTTCTTTGTATTCCCTTATCCAAATACACGTGGACCATTATGGGTAAACTTTAACTCACCTTTATTGTGGGATGTATTTGCAATTTCAACTTACTTTACGGTATCACTATTATTCTGGTATACTGGTTTAGTTCCTGATTTTGCTACTATACGTGACCGTGCAGTAGGATTCAGGAGAAAGGTATATAACTTCCTTTCGTTTGGATGGACAGGATCCGCTAAACACTGGCAACGTTGGGAGTCTTTGTCTCTTATCTTAGCAGGTTTGGCAACACCATTAGTATTATCAGTACACACGATTGTATCGTTTGATTTTGCTACATCGGTTATTCCTGGTTGGCATACAACGATTTTCCCTCCTTATTTTGTAGCAGGAGCTATCTTCTCTGGTTTTGCGATGGTGCAAACATTGATGATTATTACGCGAAAAATATTGAAGTTAGAAGACTATATTACTGTAGAACATATAGAGTCAATGAATAAAGTAATTGTACTGACAGGGTCTATTGTTGGTGTGGCTTACTTGACAGAGCTTTTCGTAGCTTGGTACTCAGGATATATTTATGAGCAGTTTGCTTTCTATAACCGTGCTTTAGGACCTTACTGGTGGGCTTATGCAGCGATGATGACATGTAATGTTATTACTCCTCAGTTCTTCTGGTTCCGTTCTATGCGTAGAAGTATAGCCGTAACATTTATCTTATCTATCATTGTAAATATTGGTATGTGGTTCGAGCGTTTTGTAATTATTGCAACAACACTTCACAGAGATTTCATACCATCAAGTTGGAGTTACTATTCTCCTTCATGGGTAGAGGTAGGTATCTATTTATTCACTTTTGGTTTATTCGGAACATTATACTTGATTTTCATTCGTGTAGCACCTGTGGTTGCAATCGCAGAGATTAAGTCTATTTTGAAATCTTCAGGAAATCAGTATGTAGGTCCTCAAGTTGCTGACAAAACAGGTCAGAATAATGTAACAGGTCATGACGATCATGGACATCATGAAGAGCATACATTGGTAGAAGAGGTAGCTACTGCAGAGATTAATGCAGAAAGTATCGAAAACGATATTACTACCATTGACAAAGCAATTGAGGATTTTAAGGATGAATTGGGAGAATACGACCAAGAATCTGATGAAGACGAAACGGATAAATAAATTAGCAACTTATAGAGGCAACCGCCTTTCTAAATATATTATATAATGAGAGTATTAAATAAAAAAGTGCTTTTCGGCTTGTACAATGATGAAGAAATTCTCAAGTCCGCTATCTTAGAGATAAATGGAGAGGATGCAGAAATCATGGAAGTGTTTACTCCATTTCCAGTACACGGTCTAGATCCTTATTTAGGATTGAACGAATCACGTTTACATATTGCCGGTTTCTTGTACGGAATGATGGGAACTACTATTGCATTTGGATTTATGTCTTGGGTATTTACAGCAGATTGGCCTATCATTTTTGGTGGTAAACCATATTTTTCTGTGCCTTCATTTATTCCAATTACTTTTGAGTTTACAGTATTGATGGCTGCAGTAGGGATGGTAATCACTTTCTATTTAGTTTGTGGTCTAGGACCTGGGGTAGAAAACCCATATTTGGATCCACGCATCACCGACGATAAATTTTGTATTGCTTTTGATGTGACTAATAGCTCAAAAGAAGAGGTAGCAGCACTTTCTGGATTGCTAGAAAGAACTAGTGCAGAAGAAGTACATACTAAAAATATCTAATTGTAACACCTGATAATCGATATAGTAGAAATGAAAAATATAAAAAGCTTTTATTCTTTAGCTTCTGTATGTGCAGCTAGTCTTCTTTTGTGGAGCTGTGGCAAAGCAGGAGGAGAATACCAAGGTAGAGAGTATATGCCGGATATGGCACATTCTGTTGCTTATGAAGCCAACTACGTAACCTATTATTATAACAATACTTGGGGAACGGAAGAGGAGTATCGCCAAATGGCAGAAGTTCGTAAACCAGTAGAAGGGACTGTTGCTAGAGGGTATATTCCATACAAATACGAAAATCTAGAGGCTTTTAGAGAATCTCCAGAAGAGACTTACACACAATTACAAGAAAAGGCTTCAGCTGTAGCTTTAGCAGATGCTACGTTGGTTAATCCAATCAAACCTACTTCAAAAGAAGAACTAGAACGTGTTTTAGTTCATGGAGGAGAGTTGTATAATATATCTTGTGCAGTTTGTCATGGAAAAAAAGGGGATGGAAACGGCTCTATTTATGATGGAGGAGATGGACCATACTCTGCAGCCCCAGCTAATTACTTGGAAGGGGATTTATTGACGGCAGCAGATGCACGTTATTATAATGCAATCATGCATGGTAAAGGACAAATGCAGCCTCATGTTGATAAATTGAATGAAGAAGAACGTTGGAAGGTGATTCACTATATTCGTTCTCTTCAGGCAGATAAGAAAGGAATAGATTATTTCGAAGAGCTTAATATATCTGGTGCAGATGCAAAAGCATCTCTAAAGGATCAATTTGCTAATATTGTAGGTGCAGCTGGTTCTGAAGAAGAAGGAGCAACAGATGCAGCACCATCATCAATCACTTTAGATAATGTATTATACAATACTGGCTCATCTGATTTGAAGACTAGTTCTTATGCAACATTAGATGAATTGGTGATAGTATTGAAGGCTTATCCTTCTATTAATATAGAAATAGGTGGGCACACAGACAATGTAGGTAAAGCAGATAAAAACCTTGAATTGTCTCAGAAAAGAGCACAATCAGTAGCTAGTTATTTGGCTAGTCATGGAATTGATGGAGAGCGAGTTTCATATAAAGGGTATGGAGCAACAGTACCAGTAGCAACTAATGATACAGATGCTGGTAAGAAACAAAATAGGAGAACAGAAGTTAAGATTGTAAAATAACACAAATCTTGATAGTAATAAGATATTAAAATAAATCAACTTTTATAAAATGAGCAATCACAGTAGTAATGAAACCTTTGTATTTAGTGGCAAGGCCAAGCTATTTACATTGGTATTGATGGGACTAGGGGCATTATGTTTAGCCTTGTCTTGGTTTAGTGGTACTGAAGAGATGCATCACATGCGTTTTTGGTCAAATTATCTACATAATTCTGTATTTTTTGTAGGTATTGCTTTTACAGCAGTTTTATTCCTTTCTACACACACTATGGCGTGGGGAGGTTGGCAAACAATCTTCAAGCGTGTGCCTGAAGCAATGATGCCATTTTTATATGTAGGAGTAGTTCTTTTTGCAATATTGGGAGGTGCCATTGCAGCTGAAATGCCAGGTACCGAACTATTATATTTGTGGAACAATCAAGATTATTTAAATCCTGCTTCAGCTAATTATGATGAATTAGCTGATCATAAGTCCGCTTTTGTTAATCCAACAGCGTATTTATTAACAGCATTAGTTATAGCAATATGGTCACTTTTTGCATTTATGTTCAGAAAGTTATCTATTAAGCAAGATAGTACGCCTCACCAAGTAACTTCAGGTAATTCAGTTCCTGAGTTGACTAAAAAGACACGTATTTATGCTGCTGCATTTTTACCAATTGCAGGTTTCTCTAGTGCTTACTGTATTTGGCAATGGGTGATGTCTGTAGATACGCATTGGTATTCTACTTTATTTGCTTGGTATGCAACAGTAAGTATGTGGGTAGCAATGGTTGCTCTAGTATATATGATTATTATCTACTTGCGTTCTAAAGGTCATTTATCTAAATTTACAGATGAGCATACTCATGATTTAGGTAAGTATGTATTTGGATTTAGCGTATTTTGGACTTACCTGTGGTTTTCTCAGTTTTTACTAATTTGGTACTCAAATAACGGAGAGGAAACACAATATTTCTACCTTAGATTTGAGCAATTTAAGCCAATTTTCTTTGCTAATCTATTGATTAACTTTGTTGGACCTTTCTTCATCTTGATGATGAATAGCTCAAAGCGTACAATGGGAACATTAGCATTTACAGCAGGATTAGTATTCTTTGGTCACTGGTTAGATTTTTATCAAATGATTAAGCCAGGTGTTTGGTACAATTATGAACACCAAATGCATATCTCTCATGCTGGACATGGTAACGAGGATCCTGGTCATGAAGGAGATAGTCATGGAACAGATGGTAGTCACGACAACCATAGTCATGAAGGACACGGTGACGCTCATAGCGATGCTACTTATCATTTACAAGATGGTGATTTAGAAACACCAAGAGCTGTATTGACAGCTGGTGGTGGACACGCAGCAGAAGTAGGGGCAGATGATCATGGAGATCATGGACATGCAGAAGCAGGTGGGATTGTTATGGGAGTTCATATACCTGGATTCTTAGAGTTGGGAACAATGTTAGGTTTCTTGGGGCTGTTCTTGTTTGTAACGTTTACATCACTTGGAAGAGCATCATTGTATCCTAAAAATGATCCTTACTTATTAGAAAGTGAGCATCATGATACAGGGGTAGGTGTAGTGAAGGATATTCACTAGAAGATAGAATAGGAATTAGAAAAAATTTAGAAAAAAGTGTTTCGACACTCATAAAATAGCTTAAAATGGAATTTTTAGTTGGAACTTTATGTGCCATTTTACTGACCGTATTTGTAGTTCAGGTTGCTAAGGCAAGAGAACTGGCGTCAGTTGTTCGTGCAGATGCTTCAGAAGAATATGAAATGAATAAGTTTCATGCTGGTTTCGGTATGATATTCATGGCAGCATTCATGGTCATTTGTTGTTGGTCATTTGTATATTATATACCAACCTCACTAGGTTGGGGACCTAATACAGCAGCTTCTGCTCATGGTACAGAGATAGATTATTTGTTTAACTTAACTTTATTCTTTACAGGAATTGTATTCATATTGACACACATTGCACTATTTTGGTTTGCATGGAAATATAGAGGACGCCCTGGAAGAAAAGCATTATACTGGGCTCATAATGAGACTTTAGAAATGGTTTGGATGATTATACCATCTGTAGTTATGACATTTTTGGTAGTAGGTGGATTACAAGCATGGAATAATATCATGACAGATTTACCTAAAGAGGCTGTAAGTGTTGTGTTACCTTCTGAAGACAATGAAAATGAATTTATTGAGATAGAAGCAACTGGTTCACAGTTTTTGTGGTATCTACGCTATCCTGGTAGAGATGGGAAAATTGGTAAGAAATACTTTACACAAATCAATAGTAAAAATCCTGTTGGACAAACTTGGACAGATGATGCTAACTTAGATGATTTCATGACGAATGAAATTGTATTACCAGTAGGTAAAAAGGTTAGAGTGCGTGTTACTGCACGTGATGTATTACATAACTTTTATATTAAAGATATGCGTGTAAAAATGGATGCAGTACCTGGAATGCCAACGTACTTTATCTTTACGCCAACAGTAACCACAGATTCTATGCGCAGACGTTTGAGCGAACGTCCAGAATGGCAAGTTGCTGATAAGAATGATGATACAAAACAAAGATGGGAAACTTTCAACTATGAGCTAGCTTGTGCTGAACTTTGTGGACGTGGACATTACTCTATGCGTAATCTTGTCAAAATTGTAGACGAAGAAGAATATTTAGCATGGGTGGATTCTAAAGAAGGAGGAGAGATAGAAGAAGTAGTGGATACGGTAAAAGGAACAACTACTTATGCTTTGAAAGCAAACTCTATCAAATCACAATACTTCGATAATGTTTATGGAAAAGAAGGTGATCCTCAAGAGGGAAATGTCAAAATTTCAAATATGCAAACCCTTGTTACTAATAAGTTGTTAGTAAAGAAGACATGGGATGCAGCTAAGACAATTAGAAATGGTTCAGAGTATGGTACTGATGCTTACAAAACAGCAGCAGCTACTATGGAAATGATACAAACTAACTTGAACACGGCTCGTCATACAAATAATATAGAAGAGTCTAACCAGTTATTGAATTCTTCTATGAAGGCATTAGCTGATTTGGTAGCTACTCAAAAAGTAGAGGAACCAGCACCTAGTGAGCCAGCAATAGATACTACCACAGTAGAGGATCCAGGATAGGCAACACGGAGTATTTAGAATTACATTATTTAGAATATATTATAGTATATAGCAATCATAAAGATTTAAAAATTATCTAACATGGCAGATATTAATATCGTAGAACAGGACTTGCACCACGAAGATGGACATCACGAACATGATGATCATCACCACGGTGACAAGTATCAGTCTTCTTTTGTAGACCGATATGTGTTTAGTCAAGATCACAAAACCATTGCAAAGCAGTTTTTGATAACTGGTATGTTTTGGGCGGTCATTGGAGCTGGAATGTCAATTATTTTCCGTTTACAATTAGGTTTTCCTGATGCAGACATGGCATGGTTACAACCATTGCTAGGAGGTTGGATTGATATTGATCCAACAACAGGATCAGGTAAATTGAGTCCTGATTTTTATTACGCATTAGTAACAATGCACGGAACAATTTTAGTATTCTTTGTATTAACGGCAGGATTGAGTGGTACATTTAGTAACTTATTGATTCCATTGCAAGTTGGGGCAAGAGACATGGCATCTCCATTGATGAACATGTTATCGTATTGGTTCTTTTTCTTGTCAGGAGCAGTAATGTTTATTTCACTATTTTTGAATACAGGACCATTCTCTGGAGGATGGACAGCATACCCGCCACTTTCTGAGTTGCCACAGGCTTCAGATGGATCAAAGGCAGGGGCGACACTTTGGATCATTAGTTTAGTTTTCTTTGTAGTTTCTGTATTATTGGGTGGTATCAACTATATCACAACAGTATTGAATATGAGAACAAAGGGAATGCACATGTTCCGTATGCCTCTAACTATTTGGGCATTTTTGGTTACAGCAATTTTGGGTCTATTATCATTCCCTGTACTAGGTTCTGGTTTCTTCATGGTAACGTTTGACCGTGTAATGGGAACATCATTCTTCTTGAATGAGATTTATGTAGCAGGAGAGGCCTTGACTACTAGAGTAGGAGGTAGTGCAATTTTGTATCAGCATTTATTCTGGTTCTTAGGTCACCCAGAGGTATATATTATTATTTTACCTGCAATGGGAATTGTATCTGAAGTATTATCAGTACATGCAAGAAAGCCTATTTTTGGATACAAAGCGATGGTATTTTCTATCTTAGCAATTGCAGTATTGTCTTTCCTAGTATGGGCACACCACATGTATATGTCAGGAATGAATCCATTTATAGCTAATATCTTTGTTTTATTTACATTGATTATTGCTGTACCATCAGCAGTGAAGGTATTTAACTGGATTGCAACAATCTGGGGTGGTAATTTCAGATTTAACTCTGCTTCTTTATTCTCTATTGGATTTGTATCTATGTTTATCTCTGGAGGATTGACAGGTATTTTCTTGGGTAACTCGGCAATTGATATTCAACAGCATGATACTTATTTCGTAGTAGCTCACTTCCATATTGTAATGGGTGTTGCAGCATTCTTTGGTATGTATTCTGGTATCTACCACTGGTTCCCACGTATGTATGGTCGTTTTATGAATGAAACATTAGGTAAAATACATTTCTGGGGTACATTGATTGGTGCTTATGCAGTATTTGGACCAATGCACTATTTAGGAATGGCAGGTGTACCACGTCGTTACTACCGTTTTGATGGATTTGATGCTTTCGGACAGTTCGCTAGTATGAATCAATTCATAACCATTGCCGCTATTGTTGTATTTATTCTTCAGATATTGTTCATTGTGAATTTCTTCTACTCTATCTATAGAGGTAAGAAACAAACAAACATGAACCCTTGGGGAGCTACTACTCTAGAATGGACTGCACCTATCAATGCAGGACACGGTAACTGGGATGGAGAAATTCCTTCGGTTCACAGATGGCCTTATGACTTGAGTCGTTATGAAGATAGAGAATTCGTGATGCAAACAGAACCTTTAGCAGAAGGTGAAACAGACGGAGGACACTAATTAGATCATATAAAAGTCTATATAAGTTGGCAACAACAAATAACCAAATAACAAGCATAGGGAGTTTTCTGAAGCAAAAAATTACAGATTACAAACTGTTAGTAAAGTTCAGACTTTCTTTGCTTGTTGTTTTTTCGGCATGTATTACTTTCGCCTTAGGTGCGTCTTTTATCACATGGCAGGCTATGTTGATATTAGGTGTAGGAGGGTTCTTGATAACGGGAGCTGCTAACGCACTCAATCAAGTATTAGAAAAGGAATACGATAAACTCATGAGTAGAACTGCTAATCGTCCATTAGCAGCAGGTAGAATGGAGGTGCAAGAGGCTGTTTTGATGGCTGGATTAATGACAGTTGGAGGTATTTTGTTGCTTTCAGCATTTAATCCACAAACAGCAGTTTTGGGAGCATTGTCCTTAGTATCTTATGCTTTTGTTTATACCCCAATGAAAAGGGTATCTCCAGCAGCAGTTTGGATTGGTGCCATTCCTGGAGCTTTACCTATGGCTATTGGCTGGGTGGCAGCAACAGGAACATTAGGAAATGAAGCTATATTTCTATTTGGCTTACAGTTTTTTTGGCAATTTCCTCATTTTTGGGCTATAGCATGGGTTGCATACAAAGATTATGCAAATGGAGGTTTTTTTCTTTTACCTTCTAAGAAAGAGGATGGTAGAGATAAGAGCACAGCATTACAGACTGTTTTTTATGCACTATGTCTACTCCCGATGAGTATATTACCATACTATTTAGATATTTCAGGTTATATAGCCTGTAGTATTATGTTTTTTAGTGGTGTGGTTTACACTTGGTACGCAATCAATTTGTATTTGAAATGTACAGATAAAGCAGCACGTAAATTAATGTTTGCTTCATTTGTTTATTTACCAATAGTATTATTAAGTTTAGTTTTTGACAAAATTTAAGTACACGAATGATAACAACACAGATGACAGGATCTAAGATAAGAAGAATACACCCTAAAAAATTCGCCTTATGGATGGCCCTCATCAGCATGATTATGTTCTTTTCGGCGTTTACTAGTGCTTATATTGTAAGAAAAGCGGCAGGAAACTGGTTGTCATTTCCTATTCCTGAAGAATTCTATGTAAGTACAGGGGCTATTTTGGCAAGTAGTATTATACTACATATTGCTTATAAGTCTTTTGTTGATAGAAATTATGTGATATATAAGTTGTTACTCTCCATGGGTTTTGTTTTGGGGATAGTATTTGTCGCATTGCAATATCTTGGGTGGTTAAAACTCAATGAAATGGGAGTTTTTATCCATACCAATCAGTCAAGTAGTTTCACTGGATTAATAGTAGGAGCTCATGCACTACATGTAATTGGAGGAATAACGGCTTTGCTAGTGTGTTGGATATATGCAATACGACCAAGTACATCAACTTGGTCTGAAAAAAGACAATTAAGATTAGAATTGACATTCACTTTTTGGCATTTTGTTGATATATTGTGGATATATTTGTTGGTATTCTTTTGGGTACAGCAATAAAATAACTAGTGTGCTTTAAATAGAGACACACTAATTCAAATTAAATAATAAAATTAAATTCGTAAAAATGGCACACGACACTGCTACCGAAACTGAAAACCAAGTAGCTGAGCAGCACGACGTTTGGAATGGTGGAGAATCTCCATTTAAATCTAGTTATGGCAAATTGATGATGTGGTATTTCCTATTGTCAGATGCTTTTACTTTTGCAGGCTTTTTGATCGCTTATGGATCATTGCGTTTCAGTATGAACGCTTGGCCTGTTCCTGATCATGTATTTAGTACAGCACCATTCGGTATAGAGGGGGCACCTTTGATTTTTGTTACGTTCATGACTTTTGTACTGATCGTGAGTTCTGTGACTGTTTTGAGAGCAGTACAAGAGGGGCATTTAGAGAATGTCAACGGGACAGTAAAATGGCTTATCATCACTATTTTGGGTGGAGGTGTATTCTTAGGTTGTCAGGCTTGGGAATGGAACAATCTTATTGCAGCAGAGGGTGTTACTATTTACAATAATCCATTTAGTTCTCATATCAACGATGTAGAATACATTACATTAGATGAGGCAAAAAAATTAAATGCAGATTTAGTTGAAAAGAAAATGACAGTCACTATTCATAAGGATGGTGCTCATGTCGAAGAGTCTTTACCTTATTTAGTAGACAGAGAGGGGCAAAAGTACTTTGAGAAAGTTAATCACCACTATTTTCACAGACATGGAAGTGAGGTAGAAGGAAAGTTAGTAGGTACCCCTGATGGCAAAGTAGAAAAGGGAGAAGGTTATTTGGTTGCTTATCACGAAGGTGATTATTTCCCTGGTGCTTACAAAGTAGGGAATGAAGTGCAAGCAGAAGCAATGGGACCAAAATCATTTGGAACATTATTTTTCTTCATTACAGGATTTCATGGTTTTCACGTATTGTCTGGTTTAGTAATGTTGTTAGTGGTAGCAGCAAATACAGCTTCTGGTTTTTACCGTCCAAGAAATAATGGACATGAAATGGTAGAAAAAATTGGTCTTTACTGGCACTTTGTCGATTTAGTATGGGTATTTGTCTTCTTGGCATTTTATCTACTCTAGAAAATACAGACACACATTTATTGAAAATAATTATTGTACTATAAATAAGAATATATCATGGGACATTCACATGGTTTGAGCGTCGAGCAACAAAGAAAAGCAGATATTGCAGTAGGGGTCAAGGGATTCTTTATCCTATTGATTATTACTTTCGGAGAGGTTGGAGTAGCTCTATTAGGTAAAAGTATGGGAGTATCTCCAACACTTCTAAGATTGGTAATGATTGGATTAAGTGTATACAAGGCGTATTATATCGTAAGTATCTTTATGCACCTAGGTGGTGAAGTCCGTTCTATGGCAATGAGTATTGTTTTACCGATGTTATTATTAGTCTGGGCTGTTATAGCTTTCTTGTGGCAAGGAGAAGCTGTTCGTGATAGTCGTAACTATGTTAATGGGGGAGATCCATTAGAAGAAAAAGTAGTAACACCAGCAAATGATAATCTAGGCATCAAACAAAATAATGATTTACCAAAGAATATATCCTTTGAGTAACAAAAGAGTAAAACTCCTATTAAAAGTGTTCTAAGTTAAGTCTTAGAGCACTTTTTTTGTTATATAAATAGTACTTTTGTGTGGACTTATTCAACTGTATTTTAACTAGAATGTTTTATTTTTGTGATTCAGCATAATAGCAGTTTTGTACTATTGAATACTACTTTTTTATCAAAAAAAATAACATGACAGATACACAGAAGGGTAAGAAGAATTTTATGGGAATATTCGTCTTTATCTTTTTTATTGGTTTCTTGCCAATCGCTACTTTTTTCTTTTCTTATTTTGGTCTCGATGTACACAAAAATATTAAAGGAGAAATGCGTTTTCATACCGATTCTATTCGGATCAACATGGAAGGACTGACGAGTAAAATGGGAGATACATTAACAAATACATATTTTGTAGAACGTATTGCTGTAGTTGGCTTTTGGCAGCCAAACTGCTCCATAGATGAGATCGTCTCAGCCATGAAAGAACAAAGAGCTGCTTTTGGGAAAGATGATCAGGGGAAGATTGTTAATATCATTCATCGAATAGATAATCCCACTCCAGATAGTACTTGGAATCCAGTGAATTATCTACTTAAAAATAGTCTAGATACTAATTTATGGAAAATCGTTGATAAAGGAGATTTGTCTGCTTATCCATGGAAGACAAAACCCCAATGCAACACTCTAGCTTTATTAGATGGTCGTGTTAGTCGGAAAGACAAAACAGAAGGATATGTAAATGGACCTATCCTAGCAGATTACTATGATATAGGTTTAGAAGAAGAGCAACAAAAAATGTTACGAAGTATTACTATTATTCTGCCTAAAAAAGCAAGAAAGTCAATCGAATTTAAGGCAGATGAAAACTTATATCAATAATGGAAAATGAAAATTTAGTAGATGAAGCTACGACTTCATCAGAAGACCAACTGTATCAAAAATTAACCTTAGGAGTGAAAATAGTCTCCATTGTTTTACCTGTGGCAGTTGCTTTATTATTTGGGCTGAAATTAGAGGTTAACTGGCCTTTTGATGTCTATTACTTACCAATGATTAATGCTATTTTGAATGGGGCGAGTGGAGTATTGCTCATAGGAGCTTTAATAGCGGTCAAACAAAAAAATATTAAACTCCATACACGACTGATTTATACAGCGATGGCTTTTTCGCTGATATTTCTCGTGATTTATATTCTTTATCATATTACTACAGGGCATACTTCTTTTGGAGGGACAGGAACAATCAGAACCATTTATTTTGGTCTATTGATTACGCACATTATATTGGCCGCAATACAGGCTCCCTTTGTATTGTTTGCTTTTTTGTATGGTTATACGGGGCAAATAGAGAAGCACAAAAAAATAGTAAAATTTAGTTTTCCTATTTGGTTGTATGTATCTGTTACAGGAGTTATTTGTTATTTGATGATTTCGCCATATTATCCTAGTTAGAGTATTATTTTTGTCTATCAAAATATAAAATATATGTTAGCTTCAAGATCAAAATGGATTGTCATTTTTGGGATGACGATCTTGTTATTAATATTATGTTACACAGGAGTAGAGGCTCAATGCCCAATGTGTAGAATGTCAGGAGAGACTAACCTCAAAAACGGGGGAACAGCAGCGGCTGGATTGAATAAAGGCATTATTTATTTATTGAGTATTCCTTACATTTTGTTTGGTACGGTATCTTATTTGTGGTGGAAAAATAGGAAACAAGTGAAAGAACAAGAGTTAAAAGAAGAAATAGAGTCTTTATTAGTACCAATGATATAGACCATATTGATTTACTAGAATAGGTATTTAGTGCCCAATTTGGAGGATAAGACTAAAATATTTATTTTAAAAGTGGGTAGCTTTTTGGCTACACCACTTTTTCATATTATAAAAGAAAAAAATGAATAAGAAATTTTTACTACTTACTTTGTGTGGGTTTTTAGCACAAACAACGATAGCTCAAAATGTTGGTATTGGTATCGCAACTCCATTAGAACGACTGGATGTGAATGGTGATATGTATCTTAGAGGGGACGATATTTATATGTCACATGACAATACTGGGAATACTAATAATGATTACTTTAGTTATAATGATGTGAATTCGTTACCTTTTGGAGGACGAGGTATGTTCCATTTTCATGCAGATGAAGCACGCGGAGGTACATGGGATAATCCAGGTTCTTCTATTAGTGCTAGAGGAGCTTATTTTTCAGGACGATTAGGTGTAGGAACATTAACTCCTGTTTCAGTTGCTCATATTTCTGGAGGAACTGGTAGTGCTGTATTGACACTAGAAGCGGATACAGATAATGCGAATGAGGCAGATAATCCATTGATTAATATGACTCAAGATGGGGGGCAAGTAGCTGCTATGATTGGTTTTTTTGATGGGACACTGAATAGTGGTAATAATTTTAGAATAGGGACACGTTATACAGGCGTAGATGATTGGACTACATTTGTTATTGACGCCCAAACCAAACATGTTGGGATAGGAACTGCCACGCCAGATCAACGTTTAGAGTTGAATGGAGGAGGGCTACAGATCAATGGTACTTTTGGAATTGGATTCATAGGAGAGGTTCCAAGTAATGGAAATGCTACAGGTGATAGAGCTAAAGTATATTATGATGGTGCTTATTTGGGAGGAAGTGCAGATTTTTTAGTTTTTGAAAAGACAGACGGCAATCAAAATGCCCCAGATGGTGGTTTTGCCTTCACAACCAAAGGGGTAGATAATGTGCGAGAACCAGCAATGACTATTAGAGGAACAAATAGAGTAGGATTGCAAACGATAACAGCTCCTGTTTACGCTTTAGAGTTACCCAATAGTGCTACAGCAGGTATAGGACAAGGGCGTGCTAATGCATGGGCGACCTATTCTGATGGACGATTGAAGACGGACAGAAAAACATTGACTTATGGGTTGACCACAGTAATGCAACTGAAGCCTTTGCACTATCTACAAGCAAATTCTATCAATGATACTGAAGGCAATATTCAATTGTTGGAAGAAAAGAGTCCTGAGATTGGTTTTGTAGCTCAAGAATTGAATCAATTGATTCCAGAGGCAGTATACGTACCAGAGGATGAAAAGAAAGATCTATGGGCTGTTGATTATACAAAACTAGTTCCGGTATTAACTAAGGCAATACAAGAACAGCAGGAGAGCATGAATGAATTAGAGCAAAAGTATGAAGAGCAGCAAAATAGTATGAAAAAGCTAGAAAAGAAATATGCAGAACTAGAGGTAAAGTTAAAAACACTAGAAAAGTAAATAGGTATCCTTAAAAGGGTTATTTTTGAAGTGACATAGTAGGAAGCTATGTCACTTTTTATATTTTAAACTAAAAAAAATGAATAAGAAACTTTTACTACTTACTTTATGTGGATGGATGGTACAGTCAGCGATAGCTCAGAATGTAGGTATCGGACTAACTACTCCATTAGAACGACTGGATGTAAATGGAGATATATACGTGAGGGGAGACGATGTATATATGTCACATGATAATGCTGGGAATACCAATAATGATTACTTCAGTTATAATGATGTTAATTTGCTCCCTTTTGGAGGGCGAGGAATGTTTCATTTTCATGCAGATGAAGCACGTGGAGGTACATGGGATAACCCAGGTTCTTCCATCAGTGCTAGAGGAGCCTATTTTTCAGGGCGATTAGGAGTAGGAACATTAGCTCCTGTTTCGGCGGCACATATCTCTGGAGGGACGGGAAGTGTGGTATTGACGCTGGAAGCAGACACGGACAATACTAATGAGGGAGATAACCCACTTATCAATATGACACAAGACAATGGTGCGGTTGGTGCTATGATTGGTTTTTTTGATGCCGCTAATAATGATGGGAATAATTTTAGGATAGGAACACGTTACTCAGGTGTAGATGATTGGAATACTATTGTTATTAATTCACAAACAAAGAATGTAGGAATTGGTACTGCTAGCCCAGATCAACGGTTGGAATTGAATGATGGAGGAATGCAAATTAATGGGCTTTTTGGAATTGGGTTTAATGGTGATGTACCAAGCAACAGTAATGTTATTGGAGACAGGGCTAGAATGTATTATGATAATAATTATGCAGGAACAAACTTAGATTTCTTGATCATAGAGAAAGCGGATGGAAATAGTAATGATCCTGATGGAGGTATAGCCTTTACTTCCAAGGGGATGGATAATGTGAGAGAACCAGCGATGGTGATTAGGGGAAACAAACGAGTAGGCTTGCAGACGATTACAAATCCAACTTTTGCCTTAGATCTTCCTAATAGTGGTACAGCAGGTATAGGACAAGGGCGTGCTAATGCATGGACAACTTATTCAGATGGACGATTGAAAACGGAAAGAAAAACGTTAACGTATGGATTGAATACGGTCATGCAATTGAAGCCTTTACATTATTTACAAGCCAACTCCATCAATGATACAGAAGGAAATATTCAGTTGCTAGAGGAGAAAAGTCCTGAGATTGGTTTTGTCGCTCAAGAGCTTAATGAATTGGTACCTGAGGCAGTTTCTGTTCCAGAAGACGAAGCAAAGGACCTCTGGGCTGTTGATTATACCAAATTGGTTCCAGTATTGACTAAGGCGATACAAGAACAGCAAAGTAGCATAGAACGACTAGAAAAGAAATGTGCTGCTTTAGAAGCAGAGTTGAAGGCATTGAAGAAGTAGAATATCTATTTTTTATTAGGCAGGGCTAACACTATTCCTATTTATCAAATATCATCTAG
>CAYOJF010000041.1:38765-43364 GCA_964404215.1 uncultured Aureispira sp.
TCTATTTTTTATTAGGCAGGGCTAACACTATTCCTATTTATCAAATATCATCTAGAAGATCATCATTTTCAGAGACAGGATTTTTGGTAGTAATTCCTTTTATAAGACGATTCCATGTCATTACACCTCCTATTAGGGATAAAAATATGGAAATACAAAGTCCAAGAATTAAGCTAAAAAAGAAAGCAAGTCCTGAAAACTCTCCACCTTCGGCAGAAGATACCAAGATAAACACAGTAGCACCGCTAATAGAAAGAACGATAAAAAAGTATTTTAGAAATATCTTTCTTTGTTCTTCACTGCCTCTAGATCGGTTGAAGGAAAATATCCAAGGGAATAAATATAAGATGGAAAAAATACCAATAAAAAGAAGTGCTTCCATGAGTGTGTGTTGAAGTTGTTTAATATAATAAGTAACACGCTAAAAATATTTAATAGTAAAACCAAGTGATATTTTTGTATTCAACTTCGTTGAAAAGTCTTGTGATAGCTACGGCTATCCCTATGTTTTTTGCCTTATTGCATGGCAAAAACCTCTATGATTTTATCTATATCTATTTCTGTCCTGTTAATTAATAGCTATCCAATTCCCAAAGTGACAGCTGTCAAGAAGATAACTGCCACTAAATTTTCATTTTTACGAAGCATAAATTAAATTTTGGATTTAAGGGGAGGTGTATGTTTTTCTATTGATAATATTGCTTAAGTTATGGCAATACTTTCAAACTAAGAAAGACTATTTCTAGTATTATTTTTCATTCTATTAAAATTTTTATTGGGAAACACTTTTTGAAAAGACCCACGTCATCAATAGACCAAAATAAGAAATAATAAGCGTTATTCCTAAGGTCTGCAATAAATCAAAAAAATTAGCATAGCCTGAATATTGCCCACTTACTGGAGGTTTGGAAAACCAAAGAAAAATAATTCCAATATTCAGCAAAAGAGTTATTCCAAAACCAAACCGAAATATGGTTCTTTTATTTTTATTCTTTGCTATTTGTTTGAATAGTGGTAGCCAAGGGAGCAAATAAAGTAACAAGTAGCTACCAATGAATATAACAGGTTCCATTTTTTTGTGAGATTTAACGTTGTGTTCTCAACCACTGCCAATACTTTTTGGCGTTGCGTAAATGCTGATTGAGCGATTTGGCAAAAGCGTGTGTACTAGGAGCCCCTTCGGCAGGTGGTTTGGCACAGAAAAACATATAATCATGCTTTTCGTGGTTCAGAACAGCATCAATAGAACTGATAGAAGCCATATAAATAGGACCTGGGGGCAACCCATCATATTTATAAGTATTGTAAGGAGAGTCTGTCTCAAGATGAACATTGAGTACTCGTTTGATACTAAAATCACCTACCGCATAGACTACAGTAGGATCAGCTTCTAGTTTCCACCCTGGTTTTTGCAAGCGATTGAGATAAACCCCTGCAATACGTGGCCGTTCTGGTTTGTATTGACTTTCGCATTCTACGATAGAGGCAAGTGTATATACTTCTGTTGGGGTTAACTCAAGTGCAGCAGCCTTTTCAAGTCGTTCTTGGTTCCAAAAACGTTTATGTTCTTTTTGCATTCGATCAAAAAAATCTTTGGGGGTATAGTTCCAATAAACCTCATAAGTATTGGGAATAAACATAGCCATAATGGTTTGTGGCGTATAACCATAGGTAGCCAAAAAGGCTTCGTCGTTTAGTAAGCGTGCAACCTCTAAGGAGTCTGTCGGTATCTTTTGGCTCAGATAGCCAGCTAACTGTTCTTTGACTCTAAAATTATGGAAAGTAACCTTGATAGCTAGCTGATTTCCTTTTAGTGTTCGGACGAGGTGACGATAAGTTGCTATATTGGTTGGAATCGCATATTTTCCCTGTTTGACTTTATAATTCATTTGATTGGCAATCAAGTTGAATTCCATCGTGCTAGTCAATAATCCTTCCTGTTCTAGTAGTTTTGAGAGTTGTTCTACTGTTTTTATCTGAGTAGGAATAGTTAGGACGTAGTCCTTTTGGACGATAATGTTTTTTCCATAAACAAGGTGATATCCATAAGCCCCTATAGCTCCACCGATAACCAATATGATACCAAGTAGAATACCAGTTATTTTTAACCAGCTTCTACCTGATTTTTCTATTTGTTCACTCATTAATTTCTAGTATTGCTCAGAGTCATTAGGGAAATCACCTGATTTGACATCATTGATATAAGATTGTGTTGCTGTTTGGATATCTTCAAATAACTCTAAATAACGGCGTAAAAAACGAGGTTGAAAGTCTTTGGTGATACCTAGCATATCATGTGTTACCAATACTTGACCATCTACAGCACCGCCAGCACCAATACCAATAACAGGAATCGAAACGGATTCTGCCACTTCTTGAGCTAACTTAGCAGGTATTTTTTCGAGAACAATAGCGAAACAGCCTAATTCCTCTAGCATGAGAGCATCTTCTTTGAGCTTTTGAGCTTCAATATCTTCTTTAGCTCGCACAGTATAGGTGCCAAACTTATAAATGGATTGTGGGATCAGACCCAAATGTCCCATAACTGGAACACCAGCAGATAGGATTCTAGAGATAGATTCTTTGACTTCTATTCCACCCTCTAGTTTGACTGCATGGCCACCAGACTCTTTCATGATACGGATAGTGGAATCCAATGCTTTTTTAGAGTTACCTTGGTATGATCCAAAGGGTAAATCAACTACAACCAATGCTCGATTGACTGCTCTAATAACAGAAGAGGCATGATAAATCATGTGGTCGAGTGTAATTGGAAGGGTCGTTTCATGTCCAGCCATAACATTGGAGGCCGAATCTCCTACCAAGAGTATATCTATCCCAGCAGCATCTAATATACGAGCCATTGAATAGTCATAAGCAGTCAACATTGATATTTTTTCTCCTCGTTGCTTCATCGCGTGTAGAACGTGGGTAGTTATTTTTTTGATTGGTTTGTGAACAGACATATTAAAAGATATTTTGATAAAAAAGTATAATGTCTACTCACAGTAGGAAAGAGGTATCTCCAATTTTGAAGAATAAAACAACTACAGGTAGTCATTGGATTCTCTTGTATCTGTGAGTCAGTGCCTAAATATCTTAATAAATTGTGGAGTAGACAAATAATCGTTATTTTTCCTGATTTTGTGTATTTTTACCATCCCCAACTATTTTATCAGTTCAAAAAATATCTACGAACAACAAAAGAGGTATTTTTGATACAAAACGAAAACAAGATGAAAAGAAAGCTTTTAGGTGTTCTGCTCGTAGCTATTGTAGCTGTTACTCAGTTTGGCTGCTCCAATGAAATAGAAGTTATTGGGGTCTGGAAGAATATACCAGTCGTCTATGGTGTGATTGATGCGACAAATGATACAAACTATATCCGTATCGAAAGAGCTTATTTACCACCTAACAAAAGTGCTTTAGAAGTAGCCAAAGACCCAGATTCACTTTATTTCAATCCAAATGATGTAGAAATAACAATGTATACATTCGTTGGAGGGAGTTACATACCTTCTCCTATTCCGCTTGAACGAATAGATTTAGCCACAGAAGGGATCAATAGAGATACAGGCATCTTTGCAGATGATCCAGCCTATGTTTATCGTCTGATTGGAACTAGAGCATCTTCTTTCAAACTAGAAGTGAAAATTAAGGCATCAGGTAAAATCTATGAAGCGATTACTGAAAAAGTAGAAATCAATAGTTCTTTTATGATTTTACAACCTAGCTACAATCCTGGTACACGACCTATTTCTTGGGTCAAAGAAGTCAATGGTGAACAAGTGCAGCAAGAACAAGTAATTGATTTGACAGATAACTTTGCTGCTATCTATGATGTTGGGGTTCGTTTTTATTATCAAGAATATGAAATAGATGGGAGTGGCAACAAAATAGCAGGGACAGAAGAACGTAAAGTAGTAGATTGGAAGGCAAGAAAAAGTTTTGTTCCAGAAAATGAAAATCAATTTGATGTATCTATCAAAGGCAATGAGTTTTATGAAGGACTAACGAGGAATTTATCTTCTTTGGCAGGAGTCAATAAGAGACGTTGTGGGGGATATGTTGAATTTTATGTAGAAGGAGCTTCTGAAAGTTTACGACAGTATATCAGTGCTGCTAATGCCAATCAAGGATTGGTAGGAGGACTTTATCCAGCAGAACCTTATTCTAATGTAACGGAAGGATATGGGATTTTAGCGACTTCTAACCGTCTAGTGCGAACCGTTAACCCTCTAATGGAAATGTCTGGTTTAAGCTACGAATATCTAGCGGATAGTGAACTTACACGAGATTTAGGATTTGAAGATAGAACGTCTCCTTGTTATTAGAAAATAGAATTATACTTAATAAAGTTGTTTAGTGTTTCTGTTTGTAGGTATAAGTAGAAATTTTAAATAATTGCAATAATAAACAGCAGCATTGGAATACAATCCAATGCTGCTGTTTTTATTTATGTATCACTTTTAGAATGAAACAAATAGATATTATTACGAATTGAATGAATAGTAGGTTTTTGAGTTTAATGAAGCTGTATATACTAAGAGCATGTTTAAAAATTAAGTTCTTCAAAATCAACGATTTGGGCGAAAATGA
>CAYOJF010000042.1:0-43097 GCA_964404215.1 uncultured Aureispira sp.
TTGCTAAAAAACTAGACAAGATCTCTAATGTTGCATTTATTTATTGAATCCACCGTTAAAAAATGATGATAATTTAAATTTTAAAAAAAATGGGTGGACTACTACCTCCACCCATTCACTACACTACGTTGCAATAACTACAATTGCATTTTTTATTTTTTGATAATGACTTGTTGTTTACTAAAATGTGCTGTTTTTAGACTAACATGATAGCACCCAGCTTGCCATTGATGAGTATCAATACTAAATTGCTGATTTCCCTCTTGAAGCAGTATTTTTTGTGTGTAAATGACCTGTCCTAAGCTATTGGCAACAGATAGGGTAGCAGTTGCGGAAGTGGAAACCTGTACACGAGTATATATTTTTTCTCTAAAAGGATTAGGGTAGGTTAGTACCATTGGTTCGTTCGAATGATGGTGCGTAATCGTTCTTAGTTCAGAGTAACGAAATTGACCATCTATATCTACCAGCTTGAGACGATAATAGTTACTACCTGTATGGGGGGTAGTATGTGCCCATTGATAGGTATTAGTTGTACTTTTATTGTTTTGAGCAGTTTGTATACCAATGTCGTCAAAATGGATTCCATCCAAACTATGTTCTACTACAAAGTGAGAGAGAGCTTTCTCTTGTGCTGTCTGCCATTGTAGTATACTTTCCGATTCTTTTGGAGCTACTTTGAATTCTAATAATTCTGTTTCTAGTAAAATAGCATTAGCAGAAGTAGTGCCACCTACAGGCACTACGCCTGTTATTAAACCGCCTCCTGAGAAACTACTGACATCTCTAATTTCTACATAATTTTTACCATTAGCACTAGTTTGGTTGTCGATAACATTCGTTAGAGGAATACTATTGTAAACACCTTGATAATGGAGGCTGGTATTGTGATCAAAAGAATTTCCAACTGTTTTGAAAAAATAACTAGGACTATTGGTACCACCATGAGTTCCATTCCAAGCATTTCTCTGAGCTACCATGGCTATTCTTTCTGCTGGATCATAATAAAAACGAATCCAAACAGGATCTATAATACTACCTGAGTTGAGGTCAACATTCCAATATCTACCCATCATGAATCGAGCTAATTGCAATACAGTGTTCTCTTCTTGATAAGCAGTTGTTGTAGGGCTATTATTGACGGTAATACTAGCGGTAGCTGTAAAACTATTGTTACCTAAGTTATTAGGGTCATGAGCAATGGCAAATAGAAGCTCTTCTGGATTGGAATTATTATAGTAATAGGTCCAGTCTACCCCACTTTCGTTGATGGTACAGGAGGCATTAGAAACTGTAGTAGTATTAGTCGAAGCATATTCAGGTGCTCTGACGGTAGCCGTTACCATGGTACGAGGGCTAGACATCGGGCCACTACCACCATTATAATGTACCACTCCATTGAAATTTCGGACATTGAAGGTTAATCCAAATGGATAGGATTTGCCAACCCCCTCGTAGATCTCCATATCAGCGTTGCTTGCCAATAGATTGCCTACTGTAGTTCCTGTGGTATAAGAAGTACCTCCTCCAAAATCATTGGTAACATAAAAAGCACCTGTTTGTCCAGCAGGAATATTAACACTGAATGTGATTGGTATTAGAGTCGGGACATTGTTACCAGCACTAGTGAGTCCAGTAGTGCTTCCTAACAGTGTCCAAGCTCCTGCATTAGCTTCAAAGCCTACATGAGTTCCTGCTTTGTAATAAATCTCATAATTGGCAGTAGTACCTGCATATAGGTTGGAGGACAATTGATTGATCGTAATAGTATTGGTAGCCGTAATATCAAACATACATCCTCTTTGCCCATTATTACTATTAAATGGAGTAGATATAGTTTGAGCACCTCCTGCGGTACCTCCCACAACTTCTTCTGCCCAAAAACTAGTAGTAGTAGCAACAGACGGGCTATAAGTATTACCAGTAGCTAACGAGGTGCCCGCTGTAGCTACATTATACCAGTTGATGGTTCCTCCTGCTGAAGGTGTGGCATTGAGTGTTGCTGTGCCTGGGGCACAAAGTACATCTCCTGAAGCTGTCGGTGCTGCTGGTGGAGCACTTCGGCTAAAGGCTACCGAGAGAGGTGTATTATTAGTAATAATAGGAACAGAGGAAGGTTGTTTTTCTGCTAAATCATCCACTGTTTTTTGTGCTTGAATTAAAACAGGGAATAGAAAAAACACTTCTAAGAGTAGTAGAAATTTAGTGTGCATTTTGGATTTGGACTTGATATATTATAAAAATAGATTCAGATGATTAATAATCTACTGCAAAGTAAACTCATCGGAATATTTCTAATCGGACACATTCTCTACGAGAACGGACTTTTTAAGCTATCAAGCCCTTAAATGCTATGTTTTTAGGTAGTCAATCGGTTTTTTGCCATATTGTTTTTGATATATTTGGGAAAAATAGTGTGTATTAGAGAAACCAATTTTATGGGCTATCTCTGCTACTGTTTCATACTTTTTTTGTTCCAAAAACTGACGAGCAACATCTAATTTGATTGCTCTAAAGTATTGGTTAGGGGTGAGTCCTGTTTTAGTTTTTATTTTTCGTCTGAGCTGGCGTTCGCTGAGATGTAAATCAGCGGCAAGTTCTAAGATACCAAATTGACTATTTCCTACTTGATTTCTCAATATTTCTTCTAATTGTTGGAGCCAATTATCCATATTGTCAGGAATAGGTGTAGTCACAGAGGGGACTATTTCTGTCGAAATGACTTCGGAGGGAGCTTCTGTTTGGAATAAGAGCCGCTGATGATAATTGTCAATAAGGTTAGCTACTCTTGCCAGTAGCTCTTGACTCGAAAAAGGTTTTTTGAGGTAGTCATCTACACCAATCCTTAGTGCATTTATTTTATCCTGTTCGTTCGCTCTGGCAGTGAGCAAAATGACAGGAATATTAAACCATTCTTTTTCTTTTTTCACAGCAGATAACAATTCGATTCCATCTAGGACAGGCATCATTACATCCGATAAAATTAAATCAGGTAACTGATTGGTTTGCTGTAACCAGTCCAATGCAATTTGTCCATTAGCTGCGGTATGAACTGTGTAGGTAGCCTGTAGAAGATCCAATAAAAAATTAATCATATCGGTATTATCTTCTACTATCAATAAGGTTGCATTGGTAGGAGGAGATGGCAAATCTGATGGTACAAGGCCTACCTCTTCTTCAGCGACTATTGTAGAGAGTATAGTTGGAGAATGCACAAATGGTAATTGAAGGACAAAGGTACTTCCTGTTCCAAGTGTACTCGATACTTCAATAGTACCGTCCAATAGTGTTGTTAGCTCTGAAACCAACGAAAGACCTATTCCTGTACCGGCACCACTTGTTTTATTATGATCCGACTGATAAAAACGATCAAAAATAAAAGGCAAATCTTTAGCGGGAATACCATTTCCTTCATCTTGTAAACGAATTTGTAGCATTACCTTTTCTTGTTGGTATATTTTTTTGATTTGTAGGAATATATGCCCATTAGTAGAGGTATGTTTTAGAGCATTAGAGAGTAGGTTGGTTATTATTTTTTCTAATTTATTCGAATCTAATTCCAGTTTTAATTTCCGATCCAACTGATAGTCTAGTCGTAAGGCTATTCCTTTGATCTCAGCTTGTGGCTCAAATTGTGTTAAAATAGCTTGGATAAAAGAAAATAGGGCGGTAGATTCTAATGTGATTGGTATTTTTTTAGCATCTAATTTGGAGAGTAGCAATATTTCTTCTATCAATCCCTGCAACTTGATTCCATTTCGCTGCACCATACTTAGTGTTGCCGTAATTTTGTTCCAGTCTTCCCCATAGTGTTTTTCTAGGATAGCACTAATGGGGCCGATCATTAAGGTTAGAGGTGTTCTTAATTCGTGAGAAATATTAGCAAAAAATCTAGATTTGACTTGATCTAGCTCTTTTAGCTCTTTGGCCTGCTTGGCAATAACTCCTGTACGTTCTTCTACTTTCTGTTCTAGGAGTAGTTTTTGTTGATTTAATTTAGTTTCTCTCCATTTAGCATAAATCAAAAAAACTAGGAGTACCAACAGGGTAATCAACAACCAAAAAACGCCTGTCAAATAGAAAGGCTGTTTTACATTTATTGGAATGCGTAGAATTTTGGCCTTACTATCGGCATAGTTACTTTCTTTGATGAGTAAGGTGTATTGCCCTGCAGAGAGATTATTGATACGAAGCTTATTGGAGTTGAAATAAATCCAATCTTGATCTAGCCCTTCTATTTTATAAGCATAGCGGTCGTTACGATTCCCTACAAAATCAAGGGGTGAAAATTCTAAGATGAAAAACTTGTCGGTATGAGTTAAGGTGATTTCTTTTTTTTGCAATAACTCTTGAGTTTGGTCAATTAATTTACCAAACTGAGTGTCAAAATATTGGTATCGAACAAGCTGTATGGGATTACTGTAGGTATCATCTATCAAAAAATCTTTGGGGGCAAGTCTTACAATTCCATTGATTCCCCCAAAGTACAGAATTCCATTAGTTGCTTTGTAGAAGGAAGTATGATTGAATTCCTCATGAGGTATTCCATCAGATGGCTGAAATACTCGAAACAAGCCCGTTTGACGATCATGTCTAGCTAAACCATAATCGGTTGACATCCATAAATAACCATAGTCATCTTCCTGAATAGTATAAACAATATTGTGTGGAAGCCCTTGCTGTTTGGTATATTGTTTAACAGAGTTATCCTTCAGATTGAGTCGAATGATACCACCACCTTTTGTACTTAACCAGAGGATGTTTTCGCTTTCTGGATAAATATGTAAAATATGTTCATGGGGAAGAGGAATGTGTTGAATAACTTTCCCCGTTTTTTTATTGTCCAATAGGTAGAGTCCAGTACTACTCGCAATCCATAATCCTCTCGAACATTCTTGGATGAAATTGATAATAGAACGAGACAAGGAAGGGAATTGTCCATATTGGTTAAAAGTCTGGATCAAAGTATCATGAGGCGATAAATAATTGAGACCATTGGATCTTCCAATCCATACTACACCCACACTATCTTGATAGATAGCCCAAGATAGTCCGTTTCTTACAAATTGATTAGAGGAATCAAGGTGGACTTCTTTTTCTTCTAAAAAAATAGTTCGATCGGAAAGATTTGACTTATTAATTTTAGTCACCTGATTGAATAGCCCTTCTCCACTCATCCAGATAGATTTCCCATCAATACTATTACTCATGGATATTCCATGTTTTCCAAGGAATTGACTTTCTTTCGTGATCGTATTATACTTGATTTGATAGTCGGCATAAGAATTATAGATTAAGAAACTATCTTGCTTGATACCCATAATACCTCTACCTGAATATCCTTCTAGGATGGTCTCAAATTTATTTTTTTGTATACTAATTTTGAAGATTCCTTTTGGTGAGACTGCTAACCAAATATTACCTTGTCTATCTTGAAAAAAGTCTGAGATAGCGGATCGTCTGTCATGTGGGATAGTATAGGTATATAGATTGTGATGGAGACTATCCATTAAGACAAAGGCTTTTTTGGATTTAAAAATAAAGTTCTTTTTATTTTTTTGAGGCAATAGTACATTGCGGACTTTTCCATCAGGTAGATTTTGTAGCCAATCTAGAGTATCACTATAGATCAGCTCTCTAGTGGATAGATTCCAGGTCAAAAATGTGTTTAAGTCATATAGATTATTGAGTTCAAGTTGAATAGAATGAGGAGTGTTTTCTAGAGAAAAGTCAACGAAGTCGTCAGGTCTTAGTGTTACTTCAATAGTATCTATTATTTCCCATTGTTTAGTGGTTGCTATCAATCGGTGTCCAGCATGTATCCAATTATATTGTTTTCCTAAATGAATATTATTGATTCTACCCTTTAGGGGGTCTCTATATAGTAGTTGTAATGTTTTGTTACCTTGATAAATATAAATTTCTCCATTGATTGTCGCAAGGTATAGCTGATCATTTACACTATACATATTATGGATATCCTTGATCGGAATAGGAAGATTTTTGCCTAGAAAATCTTCTAAGCGTTGGACTTGGAAGGTTTTAGGGTTGATAATGTCAATTCCTCCATAATATCTTCGTACCATAGTGTTGGTATAGTACCCTACCCAAAGATAGCCATCAGGGCCAGTGGAGAGATGCCGAATTAGATTGCTCTGAAGAGTATCTTTTTCTTGCGTCATTACCCTAAAGCTGTAACCATCGTATCGATTAAGTCCATATTTGGTCCCAAACCACATAAAACCTTGTTGATCTTGTGCAATAGAGTAGACAAAACGATTGGAAAGACCCTCATCTACCGAAAATTTTTCTGTATGATAGAGATAGTCTTGTGCTTGTAGTGGGGGGCTACTTAGCAGGAGCACTATTAGGACGATATGTAAGCGAAAATGAAAATACATAGACTAAAAGTAATGAAATATCAACGAGTACGAAATAGATTTGTGTAGCTAATTTGAGAACGAGCACGAACAGGGATTAATTTGGTGATGAAAAAGAGCTGCAACTTTTTAAATTTTCCATTGTTAGTGAATTTTGCATGGGTAAAGGAAATTCTACTTTTTTTATGAAAAAAAAAATGCCTATCTTACCTAACGAACATTTATTCACATTTTTTATTTAAACTATTTATTATGACTTTCAAGAGTTTTTTAACTACGAGCTTAATGTTATTAGTATTCTCTATCGCGTTCACATCTTGTGAAACAGAAGCGGATCTAAAAGAATCTACTTATAACTATTCTTTCCACACTGCTTACGCAGGAACACACGGAGCTTTGTCTGCCAAGATGACACTGAATGAGATGTCTGACGGAACTACTAAAATAACAGTAGAGCTAGACGGGACAGAGAATGGTGATAAATATATCATGCATGCTCACGATGCAGACACTGCTGCTGTTGGGGGATACGATACTGCACCAAACATGACTGTATTGGCTACAGATGTAACTGCTACAGGTACAACTGCGACAGTAGAATTTACAAGTACAATGAGTTATGAAGCATTGACAACTAGTTATGACGGATTTTATGTAATCCATGATTCTAAGCAAGCTGTTAATCCAAGTGATCCTACAACATTTTTAGTATTAGGAGCATTTGCTAGATAAGCAATAAGGGAATTTATTTTCTTAGATAGGAGTCATATAATTTATTATGTGGCTCCTATTTTTTTTGAAAAAATGAATCGAAAGCTTGCTTCTTTGAGGAGAATAGCTAATATTTGTTCCATGCAAAACAATAATTCTATATCAAATAACACATTTACCACCATTCAACAATGGTGGTGGGCTACTTCGTTAAGCGAAAGTAGTTAAGTGTCTTTGTATAGGTAGTCAATCGTTATTGCAGTACAATAGAACTTGCAAATCTTTCGCGGATTTGCAAGTTTTTTTTATGTCCCTATGTGAACTAACTCTGAAATTATGGAAAAGAAAATTAAGATTAAAACACTAGTCAAAAAACAGCTAGCAGACTTACAAACTCCTGTTGGTCTTTATCTGAAATTACGAGATCAATTCTCTAATTGTATTTTATTGGAAAGCTCCGACTATCATAGCAAGGAAAATAGTTTTTCTTTCATTGGTGTAGAGCCTATAGCGACATTATTGATAGAGAGGGGGCATTTGAAGTACAATTTGCCCCATACTAAGAGTCTGTTGGTCACAGTAGATCGCAAAACAGATGTAGCGGAAATTTTACAATCGTTTTGTCAGCAATTTCACTTTGAAGGGGCTAAAGCCTACCAAAAATATAATGGCTTATTTGGTCATACTAATTTTGATGCCGTACAGTATTTCGAGTCAATAGAATTAACAGAAGGAAAAAAACAAAACCAGTTACCTGACTTACGCTATTCTGTTTATCGATTCATTATTGTAATGAATCATTTTACGAACGAAATGTATTTTTTAGAAAACTTGCTAGAAGGAGATCGAAGTCGTCTTTCAGAGTTAGAGGGATATCTCAAAAAATCTACTTTAGCAACTTTTAGTTTTGATCGAAAAGGGCAGAAAACTAGCAATTTGACCGATAAACAATTTGAACACCTAGTTCAAAAGGGAAAAGAGCACTGTGCAAAGGGAGATGTTTTTCAACTGGTATTGTCACGTCAATTTCAACAAAAGTTTAAGGGAGACGAATTTAATGTTTATCGTGCTTTACGCTCTATTAATCCCTCACCATATTTATTCTACTTTGATTATGGAACATACAAATTATTTGGTTCTTCTCCCGAAGCTCAGATTGTGATTCAAGATAAAATAGCAACGATTACTCCCATTGCAGGGACTTATAGACGGACTGGTGATGACCTAATTGATGAAGAAAGAGCCAAGGCATTGAGAGCGGACCCAAAAGAAAATGCAGAGCATGTTATGCTAGTGGATCTAGCTAGGAATGATTTGAATCGACATACTCAAAATGTAACGGTTTCGGAATATAAACAAATCCAGTTTTATAGCCATGTTATTCATTTGGTCTCTAAGGTACAAGGTAAAATGAATGAAAATGGGAATGTATTTCGTGTTTTTGGAGATACATTTCCTGCCGGAACACTATCTGGAGCTCCCAAATATAAAGCCTTGGAACTTATTGACCAATACGAAAATCAAAATAGAGGATTTTATGGTGGGGCAATTGGTTTTTTTAACCCAACAGGGATGTTAAACCAAGCAATCATGATACGTTCGTTTATGAGTCACAATAATACTTTGTATTCTCAAGCAGGAGCTGGGATTGTGATCGACTCTATTCCTCAGAAAGAACGAGAGGAAGTCACCAATAAACTTTTAGCCTTAGAAAAAGCCTTAGAATTGGCTGAAAAACTATAAAACTATGTCTATTAAATTACTGATAATTGATAATTACGATTCCTTTACCTACAATCTAGTACAATACTGTAGGACCTATCTCCCTTATGGACAAATTGATGTATTTAGGAATGACCAAATTAGTTTGACTGCTATTCAAGCATATGATGCTATTGTACTTTCCCCTGGCCCTGGATTACCTAAAGAAGCTGGTTTGTTAATAGATATAATAGAGCGATATGCTTCCCAAAAACCAATATTGGGGGTTTGCTTAGGTCATCAAGCTATTGCAACGGTCTTTGGTGCGACTCTACATAACCTTACACAGGTTTATCATGGGATAGCGACAACGATAGATCTAGTATATCCTATACATCCTTTGTTTAGTCATATGAAAGAAAAACCATTAGTAGGACGCTATCACTCGTGGGTAGTTGACAGAGCTGATTTTCCAGAAAATCTGGATATAATAGCCACAGATAAAGCAGGGCATATTATGGCTCTAAGTCATAAAGAATATCCTGTGATAGGGGTGCAGTTTCATCCAGAATCTATCTTGACACCAGATGGAAAACAAATTATTCAGAATTTTTTATCAATAGTCGAACAGAGGCATTATTCAGCATTAGTGAAGGATGAGAGTAGCAATGAAAATGATTCCATAAAACTATGATTGAGAAAATAACTACTATGAAAAATATATTACAGAAACTATTGGCACAGCAGACACTGACAATGTTGGAAGCAGAAGAGACCTTGAGACGGATAGCAGTAGGGGATTTTAACGACTATCAATTAGCTGCTTTTATGGCTGTTTTTCAGCTTAGATCTATTACGTTAGATGAATTAAAAGGATTTAGAACGGCTTTATTAGCATTGGCTAGACCAATAGATTTGGGGGAGATTGATAGTATTGACCTATGCGGAACAGGAGGTGATGGAAAAGATACCTTTAATATCTCAACCTTAGCAGCAGTAGTGGTTGCAGGAGCGGGATATACAGTGACTAAACATGGTAATTATGGAGTCTCTTCGGTATGTGGATCCTCCAATGTGTTGGAGGCAATGGGGTATCAATTTACGGCAGATGAGCAGATATTGAAGCAGCAGCTTGCAAAACATAAAATCTGTTTTTTACATGCCCCCCTTTTTCATCCTGCTATGAAAGCAGTTGCTCCTGTTCGGAAAGGATTGGGTATCCGAACTTTCTTCAATCTGTTAGGTCCCCTAGTGAACCCACTCCAACCAACAAAACAACTCGTAGGAGTATCTAATCTAAAGACACTTCGATTGTATCAATATTTATTGCAGGAAACAACACGTGATTTTACCATTGTTCATGCCCTAGATGGATATGATGAAGTATCTCTGACAGGAGATTTTAGAATAGTACAACGAGATAAAGAACAACAATGGCAACCAGAGCAGATTAATCAACAACGACAGGACCCAATTAAATTGGCTGGAGGAACAACGGTGAAAGCCGCTGCTAAAATCTTTGAAACCATATTAGAAGGAGAAGGTTCTGTGGCCCAAAATCAGGTTGTTTGTACGAATGCAGGGTTGGCGATTCAGTTGTTTGAACCTCAAAAAAAATTGACAGATTGTATTGCCATTGCGGAAGAAACACTATTGAGTCGAAAGGCTTATCATAATTTCAAATTACTATTATCATGAATACCATTTTAGACGAAATAGTAGCTTACAAGAGAAAGGAAATTGCTAATCGGAAAAGCTTAACACCAACGAAGTTATTAGAGCAGAGCATTTATTTTGATACCCCAGTTGTTTCTTTAGTTGATTTTCTAAATCGATCAGACAAGGAGGGGATTATAGCTGAATTTAAAAGACAATCTCCTTCCAAAGGGGCTATTAATTCTTATGCTGATGTGGAAACAGTATCTATTGGTTATATGCAGGCTGGAGCTGCTGCTTTATCCATATTGACGGATACACACTTTTTTGGTGGTAAAAATGAAGATTTGACAGTAGCAAGAAAGTACAATTATGCTCCTATTCTGAATAAAAACTTTGTTATAGATGAATACCAAATTATCGAAGCCAAATCTATTGGGGCAGATGCCGTTTTGCTTATAGCAGAGTGTTTGACAAAGAAAGAAGTCAATCAGCTGTCTAGTTTGGCAAAGAGTATAGGACTAGAGGTGCTTCTGGAACTGCATACCGCAGATCAGTTAGATAAAATTGATGCTCCTATTGATTTGGTGGGGGTAAATAATCGAAATTTGAAAACTTTTGAAGTGGATATAGAACAGTCGCTAGCCATAGCAGAAAAAATTCCAACCTCATTGACCAAAGTAGCAGAGAGTGGGATCCGAAAACCTTCTACGATTATCCAAATGCGGCAATCTGGATTTAAAGGCTTTTTGATTGGGGAACTTTTTATGCAAGAAGCCCGCCCCGAGGAAGCTTGTCTGCGATTTATACAACAGCTAAAAAAACTTCGTCAACATGCTTAAACTGAAAGTATGTGGTATGAGATCTACAGAAAATATTAGAAATATAATAGAGCTTCCAATAGGGTACCTAGGGTATATTTTTTATGAAAAATCTGCTCGATATGTGGCTCACGTTCCACTCCTAACACTACCGAAACAGATTCAAAAAGTAGGTGTTTTTGTCAATTCAGGGATAGTAGAGATTGTAGACAAAGTCAAGCGATTTGATTTGCAGGCAGTACAGTTGCATGGAGATGAGACTATTAATGAATGTACTCAACTGAAGCAACGATTACCGAAGATCAAACTAATTAAGGCATTTGGGATATACAATGATTTTGATTGGGATCAATTAATGGATTACGAAGGGATTGTTGATTTTTTTCTCTTTGATACCAAAGGGAAGAGAAGAGGTGGTAATGGGGTGAAATTTGATTGGGAAATATTGAATTTATATAGCTTAGAAACTCCTTTTTGGTTGAGTGGAGGAATTAGTCTAGAAGACATTGTTACCGTCAAAAAACTGGCATTTGAACAACTTTATGGGGTTGATGTCAATAGTCAATTTGAAGATCAGCCTGGATTAAAAAATGTAGAAAAGATAAAAGCATTAACAAATGAATTATACCATTGATGAACGAGGTTATTATGGCGAATTTGGAGGGGCATTTATTCCTGAAATGCTTTACCCTAATATCGCTCAATTACAGAAGTGTTACTTGGACTTGATCAATAAACCAACGTTTCAGAAAGCATTAAGAGGATTATTGAAAGATTATGTGGGAAGACCCACTCCTTTATATTATGCTACACGATTGAGTGAAAAATATAAAACGCATATTTACCTCAAACGAGAAGATCTATGCCATACAGGAGCTCATAAAATTAACAATACAATTGGTCAAATTTTATTGGCAAAAGAATTGGGCAAAACAAGAATTATAGCAGAGACAGGAGCTGGTCAGCACGGTGTAGCCACTGCGACAGTATGTGCTCTAATGGGAGTTGAATGCGTTGTGTACATGGGAGCAGTAGATATTGAACGTCAAGCTCCTAATGTAGCTAGAATGCGTATGCTAGGAGCTACTGTGGTACCTGCCAAAAGTGGTAGCCAGACACTAAAAGATGCAACCAATGAAGCTATTCGAGATTGGATTAGTCATCCAGCTGATACCCATTATATTATTGGGTCGGTGGTAGGTCCACATCCTTATCCAGATATGGTTACTCAGTTTCAATCGGTCATTAGCAAAGAAATAAAAGAGCAACTTCAGACAAAAACAGGAAATGCTAACCCAACCCGAATTATAGCTTGTGTAGGAGGAGGAAGTAATGCCGCAGGAGCCTTTTTTCACTATCTGGATAATACGGAAGTAGAGCTCATATCAGTAGAAGCGGCAGGAGAAGGATTAGATTCAGGGAAATCAGCCGCCACTAGTGTATTAGGTACCAAAGGTATTATTCATGCAAGCCAAACTTTACTCATGCAGACCACAGATGGACAGATAGTGGAACCCCATTCGATATCGGCAGGACTAGATTATCCAGGAATTGGACCTTTACATGCTCATTTGATTTCTACTAAGCGAGCGAATGCCATCGCAATAACCGATCAAGAAGCCCTGAGTGCTGCACTAGAATTGACACGGCTAGAAGGCATTATTCCAGCATTAGAAACGGCTCACGCTTTAGCGGCATTGGATTGCATTGCTTTTTCTCCCAATGAGGTGACTGTGCTGAATCTTTCTGGGAGAGGAGATAAGGATTTAGAAATGTATATGAAATACTTAGACGATGAATAAAATACAACAATTATTTGAACGAAAGCCAAAGGATATTCTCAATATTTATGTGACGGCGGGTTATCCTCAGATTGATTCTACGATTCCAATGTTGGAAACATTAGCGATGTCAGGAGTGGATTTGATAGAAATCGGAATGCCTTACTCGGATCCTTTGGCAGATGGGCATACGATTCAGCAGAGCAGTCAGGTTGCTCTAGCTAATGGTATGAGTATAGAGGTATTGCTACAGCAATTAAATGAAATGGAGTCTCCCATAGAGGTGCCTATTATCCTGATGGGATATTTGAACCCTGTATTGCAATATGGAATCGAATCTTTTTTGGCAGAATGTCAAGCAGTAGGAGTGAGTGGTTTGATTTTACCAGACTTGCCATTGTGGGAATATCAGCAATATTACCAGAAGTTATTTGAACACTATGAAATCAGTAATATATTTTTGATAACAGCTCAGACTTCTGAAGATCGAATTCGTCTTATTGATGATATCAGTAATAGTTTTATCTATGTTGTTTCTACCGCTACTACTACTGGTGGGAATGTGGGGTTTGGACAAGACCATATAGATTATTTTACTCGTATTGAAGAGATGAAATTAAAGAATCCGACTTTGATAGGTTTTGGTATTAGTAATCAAAAAACGTATCAGACAGCTTGTAAGTATAGTAATGGAGCTATCGTTGGTAGTGCATTTATTCGAATGCTAAATAAAAATCCAGGAACAGAGGCTATTGTTTCATTTGTCAAGCAGTTACGATTACGCCCCGATTAAATCCATTCAAGACCAATTAATCAAGGTCTAATTTTAAAATAGATGCTAAACAACTTTAAAAAATAACCATCGCATGATCATTCAATTAGATAAGAATATCTCAACTAGAGATCAAGCCAATCTACAGCAAAAACTAGTAGACAAAAATTATAAATATAATTATATCCAAACTCAATTTCAGCAATATCTAGTAGCGATTGGTAAACAGGAATTGGATATTCGGAGTATAGGTAAGATGAAAGGGGTAAATGATATTCATCAAGTAAGTGATTCCTATAAACTTGTTTCTAAAAAATGGAAAGTAGATCGAACTATTATTGATTTGGGAGATGGGATACAAATAGGAGATGGCCATTTTCAGACAATGGCTGGTCCTTGCTCTATCGAAAATGAAGCCCAAATCGAAGCAACTGTACAACATTTAGTAAACAATGGTGTTCGGATTATGAGAGGAGGAGTTTACAAACCTCGTAGTTCACCTTATTCATTCAGAGGTTTAGGAATAGAAGGTTTGAAATTGTTTTATGAAATTTGTCGAGCCAATCAAATCCGAATCATTACAGAAGTTATGCAGGTCTCGCAAATAGAGCCCATGTTAGACTATGTTGATATTTTTCAGGTAGGAGCTAGAAATGCTCAAAATTTTAATCTACTGGATGAACTAGGAAAAATAGATAAACCAGTATTGCTCAAAAGAGGAATATCAGGTTCTATTGAAGAGCTGCTACAAGCCGCAGAGTATGTTTTTTCGAACGGGAATGAGAAAATTTTGTTATGTGAAAGAGGAATTCGTTCTTTCGAAAATAGTTATAGAAATACATTGGATCTGAATGCTATTCCTATTCTGAAACAAAAGTCTCACTTACCAGTAATTGTAGATCCGTCCCATGGCATTGGGATTAGAGCTCATGTTCCATCCATGGCTTTAGCGGGGATCATGGCTGGAGCAGATGGGTTATTAGTTGAAGTACACGAAAGACCAGAAGAAGCTTTCTCAGATGGACAACAAACACTTTCATTTATGGAAGCAGAACGGTTATATACAAAAATAAATAAGACCTTAAATTTAAGAAACGCCTTGGAATAATGAATGAAACAGAATACACTATAAAGGGAGAAATAACATTAAATGGTTCTAAAAGTATTAGCAATAGAGCATTGATCATACAAGCCATTTCTAATCTTGATTTTGAAATCAGTGCTTTATCAAATGCAAGAGATACGGTAACACTCGAACGACTATTGAATCAAGATGAAGATATTGTTGATGTAGGAGATGCAGGAACGGTTTGCCGATTTATGACCGCTTATTTGGCGACGCAACCAGAGCGAAAGGTATTAATGGGAACTAAGCGTATGTGTGAACGTCCTATTGGTGTATTGGTAAATGCCCTCAATGCCTTAGGGGCTAATATTCAGTATGTTGGCAAAGAGGGTTTTCCTCCTATTAAGTTCAACGTGGAACCTGGAGCGACCCAAGGAGGAAAGGTTTATATCAGTGCTAATGTCAGTAGTCAGTTTATTTCTGCTTTATTGATGATTGCTCCTGCATTAGAGAATGGAATTGAATTACATTTAGAAGGTAAAATTGTTTCTCGACCATATATCCAAATGACCCTCAATCTCATGGAAGAATTTGGGATTTTGGCAGTATGGCATGGCAATATGATTAAGGTACCTCAACAGACTTATCAGCCCAGTGATTTTGTAGTAGAGGCGGATTGGTCAGCAGCTTCTTATTATTACAGTTTAGCGGCCTTATCAGATAGTGCTCATATCCAATTGAATGGTTTGTACCCCAATTCTGTACAAGGAGATGCTGTTATTGTAGATATTATGAAACAGTTTGGAGTACAAACGACTTTTAATGAAAAGGGAATCTTGATTACGAAAGAAAAACCAACAAAACTAGAGGCTTTCGTCTATGATTTTACGGATTGCCCCGATATTGCACAAACTTTTATGGCGGTTTGTGCAGGGCTTAATATTCCTGCTAAATTGACAGGGTTAGAAACGTTAGCAATCAAAGAAACCGACCGTTTGGCAGCTCCTAAAGCGGAACTAGAAGAACTTGGATGTCATATCCGAACGACAGCAGATTCATTCTTAATCAAAAAAGGAATTGATAAACGAAAAAAGAAAGCTACTATAGAAACCTATCATGACCATCGTATGGCGATGTCTTTTGCCCCACTCAAGGTCTTAATTCCTCAGCTAAAGATTCATAAGCCAGAGGTAGTCCAAAAATCTTATCCTGATTTCTGGAAAGATATGGAACAAATTGGGTTGGTTTTTTAGCGTATTGAATTTATAGATTACATATCACAAACTTTAATGATTCATTGGGTCCCTAAAATAAGAGATACAGCTTTTTTTAGGGGCTTTTTTATTGCATCAGGTTGTATTGGATGGATCCTCCATAGACAATCCAGCCTTTATTGAGGTTAAATTTCTTTTTCTTGGTAATCAGAATCAATCCAGTTATAGTAGCTGCGATAGCGGTAGTACCCATGATAATAGCTGTAGGAGGGAAAGAAACAAAAATAGCTGTAATGACAAGTCCTGACACTCCAAATCCAAGAGATAGACCTCCTAGTGTTTGTTCTTGACTGTATACTTTACCCGCGATCATAGCACAATCACCAAAAGCAACTTTCTGGTCACCTACCATCATGTAGCCATCTTGTATTTCTTTGAGTAAGCCTTTCTGTACTTTTTTGGAGTCATTTAGACGATACTTGATAAATGCCCCTTCGTTGACAATTTTCTTTTTTCCTTTTTCTTCGTGATCAAAAATAAGAACACGGATAATTTTTGTGTCATCTGTAATGTTTTGTGCCAGAGAAGTCTGTGCAATAGCTAAAAAACTAATTAAAAATAGTGTGATGGAGGGTAAGTGCATAGCAATGAATTATAGTATTTATGAATATAAGTTGCATTATCAAAACTCAATTATTATATTTACAGTATAGGTTCTTTGTGATTTTTTTCGCAAAAAGGAGTCTATAGCCTAGTTTTTGCGAAAAGTAGACTAGTGTCAGTCTTTTTTATTTCATTTCAAAACGATTTCAGCGATACGCAAAGAATCTGCTTCAAAATATTAAAATTATGAGTTTTTCAATGCACACGAACGGTAAATTACTCCTTACAGGAGAATATTTTGTAACAGATGGTGCTGTTGCTTTGGCTTTACCTACCAAGTTAGGACAACAATTAGAGGTGGAAGAACAAGAGGAGGAAGGACTTACTTGGCAGAGTTTAGATGAAAATGGAGAATGTTGGTTTGAATGTCATTTTTCACTACCTCGTTTAGCCATCAAAAAAACAAAAGGGGAAGCAGATAAGGCTAAAGTTGCTCAGCAATTACAGCACATTTTGCGTCAAGCAAAAAAGCAAAACCCATCTTTCTTGAAAGGTGAAAAAGCACTAAAGGCTACAACAAAACTCGATTTTGACCGCCAATGGGGACTAGGAACTAGTTCTACTCTGGTTACCATGATTGCCGAATGGGCTCAAATAGATCCTTTCGTTTTATTAGAAGAAACCTTTGGTGGATCTGGTTATGATATCGTAGCGGCAAAGGCAGAAGGGCCTGTTCTTTTCCAAAAATTCAATGAACAAAATCGATGGGACAAAGCATCTTTTGACCCCGTTTTCAAAGATAACTTATACTTTGTGTATTTAGGCAAAAAGCAAAACTCACGTGAAGCAATGGTTTACTACTCAGTAACACCAGAAGAGGAACGCTGCCAGTCTTTGGGACGTATCACACAGATAACACATGATATTGCTCGCAATGCTGTTTTGGCAAGTCAGGAATCTTTCCAGCCATTGAGTAGTATGACCCAAAATACACCGAGTAGTGGGGAATACGAAGATGAGCTTAAAGCATTTGAGGCTCTAATAGCAGAGCATGAAGATTTAGTACAAGAGGTGATACAACAACCACGAGCCAAAACAACTTATTTTGCAGACTATTGGGGCGAAATCAAGTCACTTGGTGGCTGGGGAGGTGATTTTGTATTGGCTACTAGTACCAAAACAGAAGAAGAAACGAAGGCTTATTTTAATGAAAAAGGATATGAAACTGTATTGGCTTATAGTGAGTTGATTAAGGAATATTAGAACTAATGTGTATGAAATGGACTTTTTTTCTGCTAATCACTCTGTTACTATCAGGGAATACTTTTGGTCAAAACCTTACGGGAGTTAGGACGGCTTCATTGATGGATGGGGATTATACACTAGCAGGAACAGTCTATCTAGAGTCGTTTGATGACGGTAGTCTTGATCTTAGGTTTGATAATAATTATTTGACCCAGACGAATGTCTATGATGTACATGTCTTTTTGACGAATAATAACAACTATTATTCAGCACCCATTGACACGACAGGAATGCTACTAGTTGCTAATATTGGAACTATTAGAGGACTTAATTACTCTTCAGGAGCCAGGACATTCAATTTGCCTTCGGGAGTCAGTATCAATGATTACCAATACATTGTTTTTATCTGTGTTCAATATGGACGACTACACTGGGGCAATGGTACTTTTTCTACGACTGTTACCACTAATTTGCTTCAGCTAGAGGAGACTAATAAACTATCTGCTAAAATATATCCTAATCCTTCTGAATCAGGATTGGTGACTATTGAGCTTGAAAATGACGAGCAAGATATTCTACTGGAAGTACTTAATAGTAATGGACAAGTTATTAAAGAAGAAAAAATTTCTAGACAGAAACTATATTTTTTAGAACTCAATCATACTGGTATCTATTTCATACGGTTGACATCTGGGAATGCTTCTCAGATTAAGAGGGTTATTCGGCTTTAGAGCAGTATTTTATATCACAAGAACAATTATTATAGAAATTGTTTAGAGTTCTACAAAAAGACTAAACAACAGCAAAATATTAGAGCTACCTTAATTAGGTAGCTTTTTTTATTCCACTAAAACAACTTTTTTTATTGGAAAGTACCTACCCTGATGGACTCCTTGCTATTGGGACAATAAACAGAACCATTCGTACAATCTAGGTTGCCTCTCTTTATGATTTTAATTAATATTATGAGACAAAACCTAGAGTTTGATATTATATAGACTGCGTCAATAGACTCTTTTCTATCTATTAAATACGAGTAGTAATGTTAGCAACCCAAGTACAAGAATACAGTAAATATACCTCAGAAGACACGATGGTATGGAAACTATTATTTGAGCGACAGATGAAAATTTTGCCTTCTGTTGCTAGTAAGGAATATTTAGAGGGATTGAGGGTAATGAATTTTAAGAAACAAGAAGTACCTAATTTTAAGAAAATTAACCAACACTTATCCACTTTGACTGGATGGGCTGTTACTGGGGTAACGGGTATTATTGATCCAATAGATTTTTTTCCATTATTAGCTAACCGAAAATTTCCAGTGACGACTTGGTTGCGTCAGCCTAGTCAGTTAGATTTTATTGCTGAGCCTGATTTATTTCATGACATAATGGGGCATCTTCCTTTATTGTCCAATCAAGTGTTTTGTGATTTCTGTCAACAAATAGGGGCATTGGGGGGTGAATACCTTGATAGACCTAAAGCGGTTCAAATGCTTGGTTGCTTGTACTGGTATACCGTCGAATTTGGACTGATTAAATCAGAAGGAAAAGAAAAAATTTATGGAGCAGGTATACTTTCTTCTTATGGGGAAATACAGTCAGCACTAAGTGAGACATCTGAGTATATTCCATTTGATGTAGAAAAAATATTGAATGCAGAATACAATGACAGTCATATCCAACATAAATACTTTGTTATAGAGTCTTTTGAACAGTTATATCATGCTATGGATGAGATTAAAATCGTATTAGATAGAGTAGCTTAAGCAGCAGTATTTTATTGTTTAAAACAAACCAAGTAATCATTATGTCTAAAGAACTTGAAATTATAAAGCTTAGTGAAAAATATGCAAAGCAAGCTGCCCTGATCTTAGCAGAATCATTTATGGATGAACCCATGCAACAAGTGTTGGATACAACACTAGAAGATGTATTAGAATTTATGGAACATGTAGTGCGTTATGCCATTCCTGAAAAACTGTCAGCAGTAGCTATTGATAGTCAATCTGATAAAGTAGTAGCCGTGATTGTGAATAAAGATTTTGCAAAGGAGCCCATTGAAGATGATGATCCTTTTTCTGAGCGCTTACTCCCGATTTTTGAGCTACTAGATCAATTGGATCATAAGTATAGGGAAGACCATAATATTCAGTCGAATGAGATCTTACATAATTTTATGATGGGAGTTGATCGGAATTATCGAAATCAAGATCTTTCTACTGCATTTTTTAATTTTTGTGTTACAGAAGGAAGAAAAAGAGGCTTTAAAATGATGTTAACCGAAGTAACAGGTCCTATTTCATTGCATGTAACGCTCAAGAGAGGTTTTAAAAAATATCATGCCATAAGGTATGCCGATTTTTGTTTTAATAACACTTATCCTTTCAAGGATATTGAGGGGGCTGAATATTGTCACTTAGTCTATCGACCATTACCTTCTTTATCTGAACAAAACTAATATGAATCAGAATGTGTCCGTAATACTAAACCCATAAAAAAAGCAGTAACTCAATGATAGTTACTGCTTTTTTTATGGATTTAGTTAGCTATTTTTTCAAGGAGCATCAGTCCATCACGAATGGGCAATAATAAATTTTTGACTCTTGGGTCATGATGAACTTTTTGATTGAAAGCATGCAGTGCTTTTGCATCTTCATCCTGATTTTCTGCCATTACCTCTCCACTCCACAGGACATTATCGGCTACAATATAGCTGCCAATAGGCATCTTTGGGATAACTAGGTCAAAGTAATTGGAGTAATTGGTCTTGTCTGCGTCAATGAATACAAGATCTAAAGATTGGTCAAGTGTAGGAATGATTTCTAAAGCATTGCCAACATGAAAATTAACTTTATCTTTCAGGTTAGCTTTACCAATGAATTCTTCCGTCAGTTCTCTCAGGTCTTCATTGATATCTATGGTATGTAGTACACCATCTTCTGCTAAGCCTTCCGCTAGGCAGATGGCGGAATAGCCTGTGAATGTTCCGATTTCAAGTATACAACTTGGTTTTACCATTCGACTGAAAAAACTCAGGAATTGCCCCTGTAAAAAACCTGAGAGCATTTGAGGTAATTCCATTTTCTTGCGGGTCTGTTCTTCTAAATCTTCCAATAAAGTCGATTGAAATACATGGGTGTACTTTTCGGCATAAGCAGAGATTTCTTTGGGTAAAAAATCCATAATTAAGAATTATTTTTAATTGATTATAGTAAAAAAACACTACTGAGAGTAGGTCTAAGCTCCTTATAGTAATTAGTATTAAATTTATTGATTTATTAGAAACAAACCAACTTTTTATTGAAGTATTTGAGCTCGTATTTCAATGATAATATTTATCAATGTGATGTATTTTATTTTATATCAATTTAGGTTGGAACTTTACGCTGATAATTATTATTATCATACTCTTTAGTATGAATAAGGTATATTGTAAATAGTGAAAAATTAACGGATGAAAGTAACGTTTTTAGGAACAGGCACTTCACAGGGAATCCCTGTTATTGGATGTACCTGTGAGGTCTGTCAATCTGAAGACAAAAAAGATCAACGCTTGCGTTGTTCCATTCAGATAGAACATGAAGGAAGCACTTTAGTAATAGATGTTGGGCCTGATTTTAGGCAACAGATGCTACAGGCAGGAACTACTTATATAGATGGGGTGCTGATTACGCATGGACACAATGACCATATTGCAGGATTGGATGACATCCGTCCCTTCAATTTTCTGCACGAGATGGATATGCCCGTATATGCTCAGTCTAATGTATTAGACAGTCTACAAGAGCGTTATCCTTATATTTTTGCAGCAACCTACCCAGGAGTACCTCGAGTATTACTACATTCTATAGACCGAAACAGTATCATTCAAATCAAAAATACGACCGTTATTCCTATTGAAATTCAACATGGCAGTTTGCCCATATTGGGCTATAGAATAGCAGATTTTGCTTATTTGACGGATTTTAAGTCCATTACGTCGATAGAATTAGAAAAATTGAACGGAGTACAGACTTTAGTTGTTTCAGCATTACAAAAGGAAGAACATCATTCTCATGCGACATTAGAAGAGTCTATAGCATTTGCGGAGCAGGTAGGAGCGGAGCAGACGTATTTGACTCACTTGAGTCATCGAATGGGAACACATGAAGCTACCACAGAGTTATTGCCTGACAATATTCAGATCGCTTATGACGGCTTAGTCCTTAATTTGTAATACCTTTGTAGTCCAAATGAGATAATATAATGGAAAGAAAAGTTATTCCTCTGACAACAATAGAAAAGTCTTTATTGGAAATAGCAAAAAAGACGAAAGCAAAAATGATTGATGAGGGGATTAATCTAAGAGGACTATTTTTATGGTTGGTTATCATCCTAAATATAATAGGAGGGGGATATTTTTTCCCAAATATTATTGCTGAATGGTTTGTACTTTGGAGTATATTATTTATTAGTATTGGTCTTTTCTTGAGTATAACTAGTCAAATTTCTAATATTAAGGAGGCAAAAAGAGCAGTAGAGACAGTAGAAGGAATATTAGTAAAAGGAACCTTAGAGAAGTTGGTCTGTCACTGTACAGGAGCGATACAGATGGGAGGTATATATGAAGAAGGAGGAGTTTATCTCTTGTTAGAAATAGAGCATAAAGAACTACTATGTTACACACAAGAAATAGGAATTGTAGTCAATTTGCCTAATACTAATTTTGAATTGTATAAGAACCTAGTAGTAGCATCATTTTTAGGAACAGGATTGAAAGTAACAGGACAACATTTGACTCCAATTAAAATGATGGAATTGCCTATTCAACTATATGGTAATAAAAAATATACACCAGAACATTTAGATGTATTGCCTTATTCGATAGAAGAGTATTTATTGAATATTCAAAATGAATTAGAAGACATAAAAAATAACTAAAAAATATAAAACAATGGCTGAATCCAAGATTTCCAGTATTCTTTCGACCCTAGCGAAATTTCTCTATGGAGTGTTTTTGTTGATTGTAGGACCGATTTATTTGTATATGAATCTACCTGTTATCAATATGTGGTTTTTAGGAGTCCCCGTGGGACTATTTTTGATTTCATTGGCCATTGTGGTCATTGAATTGAGAGGATTGGCGACGAAAAAGACAGTGATGCTTAAGATTGCTTCTGTTGTTGCCGTCTTGATGATTGTGTACATCATGGTAATGAGTTTGGCGACATGGGAAGGGTTCCGTGCAGATGCTTACAAGGGATTGATAGGAGAAGTCATCGAAAAAGAAAAAACAGAATTTTCAGCAGATATTTCGCCTATTGCTACGGACAAAATTCGTATTGTCGATCAGGCAGTAGCACACCGTTTAGGAGATAAAGTATTGGGAGAACAGCCTGCCTTGGGTAGCCAAGTCAATGTAGGGGAATTTAGAATACAAAAAGTAAAAGATAAGTTGTATTGGGTGGCACCATTATTACACTCTGGTTTTTTCAAGTGGCTCAATAAAACAGAAGGAACACCAGCTTATGTTATGGTTTCGGCGACCAATGAACGTGATGTCAAATTGGTTACACAAGTAGGAGGGAAGGATATTCGGATTCGTTATCAGCCAGAGGCTTATTTTGGGAGTTATTTGCCTCGTCATCTATATTTGAGTGGGTTCTTTTCTACAGGGTTGATGGATTATACTTTTGAGATTGATGATGAGGGCAATCCATATTGGGTAGTCACACTTTACACTCACCGAGTTGGTTTTAGCGGAGTAGATGCTTATGGAATTGCTGTGGTAGATGCTCAGACAGGTGAAATCAACGAATATGGAATAGAGGATGCCCCAGCATGGGTAGACCGTATTCAGCCGAGAGAGGTGGTGCAGCAACAATTAGATTTTTGGGGAGAGTATGTCAATGGCTATTGGAATTTCGCTAATTTGGATAAGTTGACGACCACAGATGGGATGTCTTTGGTTTATGGTCAAGATAATCAATCGTATTGGTACACAGGATTAACTTCTGTAGGGCGTGACCAAGGAACTGTTGGATTTATTTTGATAGATACACGAACGAAAAAAGCAACTTGGTACAAGCAAGCAGGAGCAACTGAACAAGCAGGTATGAGCTCAGCAGAAGGTAAAGTGCAAGAAAAGGGCTATAGAAGTTCATTCCCTATTATGTACAATATCAATGGTGTACCTACTTATGTCATGTCACTCAAAGATAGAGAGGGATTGATTAAGATGATTGCGATGGTATCGGTACAAGACTATTCTATAGTAGGGGTAGGAAATAACTTAAAAGAAGCATTACGTTCCTACAAAGATGGATACAATACTTCTGGCAGCAATAACGATACGAAATTTGATAATAATGCCATGATAGGATTTGGGATAACAGGTCGAGTAACTCGTATTAACGAGGATGTAACAAGAGGGAATTCCTATTACTACTTTACTTTATCGAATGTGCCCAACAAAATTTTTGTTGGTTCTTCTTCTGTTTCCAATGAATTGCCATTGACACAAAAGATGGATTCTATTAAAATATGGTATGAGGATAGCCGAACACAACTAATTGATATTTCTCAATTTGATAATTTGGAACTGAACACCAGAGTAACAGAACAACAAGAATTGGTACAATAAGTATAGGTACCAAAATTTAAAATAAAAAATGCAAAAGAAGAAAGATATAAGAGTGCTTACAAAAGAAGAATTAACTTCTTTTTTTGAAGGAATTGGAGCACCTAAATTCAGAGCGAAACAGGTTTATGAGTGGTTGTGGAAAAAATCAGCTCAGTCGTTTGGAGAAATGACGAACCTTTCGAAAGATTTACGAAAGCAGTTAGAAGATACGTTTGATTTGTTACCTATCGTCAAGGATATGCAGCAGGTCAGCAATGATGGCACTATCAAAATGCGTTTCCAGTTGCATGATGGACACATGATTGAGTCGGTTTTGATTCCTGTTTCGAATCAAGATCGTTATACCGTTTGTATCTCTTCACAAGTAGGCTGTAGCTTGGCTTGCAAGTTTTGTGCAACAGGCAAAATGAAGCGTATCCGTAATCTGACTGCTGGAGAAATTTATGATCAAGTAGTGGCAGTCAACCGAACATGCGAAGAGATTTATAATAAACCACTTACGAATGTAGTTTATATGGGGATGGGAGAGCCTCTGTTAGCTTACAAACCTGTCATGCGTAGTGTAGAGTTATTGACTTCTGAAGATGGTCTAGGCATGGCCCCTCGTCGATTGACGGTTAGTACGGCAGGGATTGCGAAGATGATCAAAAAAATGGCAGATGATGGCACACGAGTTAATTTGGCTCTTTCGCTGCATGCTGCTGACGATGAGAAGCGAAATTCTATCATGGAAATTAATGAAACGAATAATCTAGAGACGCTTACAGAGTCTTTACGCTACTTTTATAGTCAGACTAAGGATAGTAAAATTACGTTCGAATATATTGCTTTTGATGGATTCAATGATGGTATCGAAGATGCGAAAAACCTCCTGAAAATTTGCCGACAGGTACCTACTGCTAAAGTCAATGTGATTGAGTATAATCCAGTAGAAGGGGTAGAGTTTGAGAAAGCTGGAGTAGATAAAATTGATGCTTTTGCCCAATACTTGCGTAAGCACAATGTTGCGATTACGATTCGTCGTTCGAGGGGAAAAGATATAGATGCTGCCTGTGGGCAATTGGCAAACAAAAACTAAATTCATTGTGATGCATGCGTTCCTATTAGAGTGGAAAAAATTAGCTCCCAATCGTATTTTTAAGATAGCGGTGGCAATGTATATAGTATTACTTCCATTGATGTATATGGCTGTAAAGGCTGGTTTTGGAGATGTCGAAGATGCAAGTGAAGGAGGCAATCTATTGATGGGTAAATTAATGAGCCATTACGAATTTCCGCTTATTTGGGATACGGTGGCTTATTGGGCAAGTTGGCTGACTTATTTTTTGATGACCTATATGGCTGGCTGGATGGTTACTTCTGAATTTGAGTTCAAAACGGCTCGTCAGAATGTTATCACTGGAATGAAACGAAATACTTATTTGTCGGGTAAATTTTTGATGTTAGTGGTACTTATTTCCTTTGCTACGCTATATATGATTGGAGTAGTGGGAGTATTTGGAGCATTGGCAGGTGGCTATGGCGACCCTTTTGGAAAAGAGATCTGGGCAATCCGAAACTTCTTTGTACAGACCTTATTTTACAGTAGTTTTGCGTTTATGCTCTCCGTGGTATTTCGCAAGAGTGGCTTGGCAATGATTGTATTTTTTGCATATACCCTTATCATAGAGCGAATCATCTACTATTTACTCTTTTTGCAAGTATTCGAGAGTTCTGTTATTGGCAATTTTATGCCTGCTTCTATTGCTTGGTTTACCTTGCCGTTTTATTTATTTAAGATGACCTCAGAAGGGTTTATGGATATGGGGACGAATAATAATATTGTTTTTGTGACTGAGAACCAAGCTTTTGGTGTTAGTCTTTTTTATACATTCATCTGTTGGATGATTTCTATCTGGGTGTACAATCGTAGAGATCTGTAATCCAAAGTCGAAAATGAAGAAGCCGCAGAATATTAGATATTCTGCGGCTTTTTTATTAGATAATACGAACTACTTTCTAGGGGTAGCTTGACGTTTTTCTGTATCTTTAGTAATACCAGCTGTATTTTTAGGAGTAGGTAATTGATCTGTATTGATAATAGGTAATTGTTGCGGAGCAGCCTTGGTTGTTTTGGCTCCTTCTTCTACATTCTTGTTGTAGAACATTCCTTTGGTAGCAGGTTGATTGTAGAGTTGAGGACTGATGTATTTTCCTTTTCTACTACCTGTTTTCTCTACTACATCTATGCTTTTAGATGGGTTTTGTTGTATATAGCGGTCATTTCTGTCGGCATATACTGTCCAAGATACTTTGGTATTTGGGACACCAGCGACTACAAAGGTATTGCCTTGTATTTCTTCTTTTATGTAAGGTTGTTGAGGTGTACCAATTGCGGTTAGTTGGTAACTATAATCTTTGTTGATAGATTCAAAATAAGATGGAAGTTCTACTGTTGCTTGTCCATTGGCATCTAACTGAATAACTCCTCTATATAAATTAAGTACCTCATTAGATTCGACCGAAAAATGTTTGAGCATTTTATTTTCAGGGTCTTGAGGGTGATCTATAATAAATGTTTTTGCACCTGCTGCTCCCATATCATTCTGTGAAAAAACACCATACCAACCACCACTACCACGTACTCCTATTCCACTTCCAGGAGCAGGGGTAGAAGAGCCTTGTACTCCTATATGATCATCAAGGTCAGTTCCAGTATAAGAAAAATCAGCCACTGAAATAATTCCAGTTATTGTATTGCTTTGATTTTGTCCTACAAATACGCCACCTTGACCATTACTGACTCCAAAGTAATTGACATCCGTATTATTTACTCCATTGAGATTGACCTCAATACCTCTACCACTTACCCCTTCGTGAGTGACTAGTATACCATGAGAAGGACCAAACTGTGTTCCAGAAAACAGTCCACCAAATATAGTATTTCCCACAATAGCAGTTTGAGTATTGACGGTAGCTCTAAATCCAAAGCCATCTCCACCAGTAGTTGGAGTTGTAGCGTTATCTACATTGATAAATGTATAGCCATCTCCATCTTGTCCATCCATAGTAGTGATAGAACCTGCTCCTCCAGCTACGTTATCCATAAAATGAAAACTTCCAATTTTTGCTCCAGGGGTATTGGTGAAGTTATTGTACATACCAATATTGCCTGTATTATTAAATACACCCCCACCTGTGCCTGTAATATTATTGAAAAGTCCCCAGCCACTACCAGTAGCATTGACGCTAAAGCCATCTCCTGTACCATCATGACGAACAAATACTCCTGCACTAGCATTCGTTGCATTACTTAGAGTAATAAGATGCCCAGAACCAGTACCTGCATGAAGCAGACGATGTCCTGTACTCGCATTCGCAGTGTTTTGAAGGTCGGTGTAGATTCCCATACCTGTTCCAGAGTGAAATAAAAGATACCCTTCGGAAATATTAGCAGCATCAAGATAAGCATCCACTCCTCTAGATAATGCACCTGTACCATCTTGGTCAATCTGTATAGCTGAGGCATTAGCTCCGTTGTTGGTTTGGAGTAGAAATAGACCAAGACCTAACCCCGCATTATTAGAAACCATATTGGGGCTAGCATTAGTAGCATTTAGACTTTGAGCTTCCAAGCTTATTCCATTACCACCGTTTCTGACCCACATAGCATTTCCCCCATTAGCAGGATTAATAAACCTCAGTTCTAGTCCATTACCATTAGCATTGTTGTGGTCAATACCAACGGCATCTACTCCAGCAGTTTGTTCTATATGCAATTTAGAGGTAGGAGTATTCGTACCTATCCCTACATTTTGAGCATAGGTAGTTTGTAGTAGGCCTGTAGTTAGTAAGGCAAGTAAAAATTTCTTGTTCATACAATGTAGTAGTTTTAGTGTTTGAAAAAAATAATAAGTAGTGTAGTTATAATGCGTCGTGTTTACATTAAATTTACATAAATACTTTGTGATATCGAATAATTATTTAATATAAATATTATACCAAAAACCATAATATGTCCTGGTGGAAGAATATTTCAGAACCATTAATAGAACTTTTTTATCCTAATTTGTGCTTTGCTTGTCAAAAAAAGCATGCTCCTAAGGATAGTTCGATTTGTATCAGCTGTGAATATCATATCACTCCAACAGGGTACCATTTACTAGACGAAAATCCTGTGTTAGAACGTTTTTGGGGGCGTGTAGAACTTCAGCATGCTGCTACTTGTTTTGCTTTCAACAAAGGTGGTTTGTTACAGAAGCTGATTCATCAACTCAAATATGAAAATCAACCACAAGTTGGGATTGAGTTAGGAAAAATACACGGAGCGATGTTGAAGGAAACACCTATTTACCAATCTATAGATTACATTGTGCCTGTGCCATTACACCCTAAGAAACAACATCAACGAGGATATAATCAAGCAACCATGTTTGCCGAAGGGCTGAGTCAGACGATGAATATTCCCTGTTTGGAAACTTGCTTGGTTCGAACGGACTATACGGATAGTCAAACCAAAAAATCTCGTCTAGATCGTTTTGCGAATGTTCAGAATGCTTTTGAAGTGAAAGAGCAAGACCAAATCAAGGGGAAACACCTCTTATTGGTAGATGATGTAATTACTACAGGGGCTACACTAGAGGCTTGTGCTCTACAATTATTAGCAGTAGATAATGTGCAAATTAGTTTGGCTGCTATCGCCCTAGCGAGCCAATAAGTACTTTACTATCTAGTTTAGAAATCATTATAATCTCTAGTATTGGTTAGTTCTGCCCATCTAGCAGATAAAAATTTAGCATAATTAATCGCTCCAATACCATAAGTGCCTAAAGAATGGCCATCATTTACCTCCACAAGGTAGGTTTTGCCATCAGCCGCTAAACCAAAGTCAATTCCATAAGCTGCAGGAGCGGATTGAAAGGCTGTTATCGCTGATTGGACTACAGATAGGTCAATTTTATTGTCCCAATCGCCTTTATATCGTCTGATATCGAGGATACTGCCATAACGTACAAAGCAACGCCATTCTGTACGAAAAGGTAATATCTCTGAGCAAATAACAGGCGTAGGTTTTTCTTGATTCATCAACCCAATAAAATCTTTGAAGGTGCTAAAAATCTTTCCTGTGAATTTTTTAGTATCCTGTTTGGGTTTCATGAATAGATTCCATTGTTCGGGGTGTCTAAAAACCTCTTCTAGGGTACTATCCCATATTTTTCTACCCAAATAAGAGCGGAGTTCTGGAGGATAATCTAAGTCTTGTTGTAGATGAGGAATGCCTAGTTGAGCTAATCGTTGTTTGATATAGCCGATTCCTCCTACGACCACCTCTTCTGCTACCAGTTTTTCAATCTGATCTAGTGTATGGTAGGGAATGGTATGCCATCCGAGTTTAGTAAATCCTTCGTTTGCCAAGTAGGCATTTACATTATAAAAATTACCTGTAGAGTCTGTTTGTATATAAGCTACCATGAATTACATTTTATGTAAGAGCAAATCACTATAAGATACAGCAATTAGATCAGTTTGTTTTATGCCAAATAAGTTCATATAATATTGGCATTGTTCCTGTAGTTTTTCTTTCCCAATAGTTCCTGTCTTGTCAATAGCTTCTATTTCTACAAATTGTCCAAGATCTTTGACTTCATCCACATGGAATTTGACATTATCAATAAAGAAAATTTTTCTTTTTTTGTCTACGACTACCAAGACACCTAGAGCAGCAGTGAGTGTTGCTTTTAGGTCTGGACTTTCTTTGGGACGATAGTAAGTTATTTCAGAAGTTTTTGGTCCTTCTTGATTGGTTCTATTATAATGAATGAGTGCATTTTCGATATTACCTTGGCGTAGTTTTAGCCGACCAGTAGGGACATTGAAGTAGGTATCAATTTGATGATCTTCTCCTCTAAAATCTGCGGATAATTTTTGGAGTTGAGCGATGACTTGTGCAGATTGACTGCTGTGTGCCTTTATTTCTATATTAATCCAGTTCATTTTATTCTTTTTTGTAATATTATTTTGGGATGATCCAACAAAACTAAGAGCATGTTTAAAATTGTATTTTTCAATAATATGAGTACCATTTTTTTGCTAATTGAGACTCATTTTTTGATGAATAGCCTTAGCTATTGAGCAAAAAATAGACGAAAAGTAGTAGAAAAAGGGATTTTATATTATGAATTAAGATAAATTTAAACATGATCTAAAAAAGCCATTTCGTCTATGGAAGACGAAACGGCTTTTTAATGAATTATTTATTATTGGCAAATAATTACTTGATAGCGTTATGAGCGTCTATTCTTTCTCTTCTAGAGTCGAGTAAGGCTTGGAGTTTTTCCATTTCCTTTTTATCTTTTCCTGCCACTCCTATCATGGCGAGTTTAGTCAATTGGCTATCTGCTTTGTCAAATTCTTCTGACCACATATATCCTTCTGCCAGCATAAGATGGGTTGCCTTGATTACTTTTTTGTTGATTCTAGCTTTCTTGCTATCAGGATCTGCTTCTTGCATTGCTTTATCCCAAGAAGAAGTTGCCTTTGCGATGGCTTCTACTGCTTTATCTTTTGTATCCGTATTGTTTAGTTTGCGGTAGCCACCCATTGCTTGTTCGTAAGCATCAGCGTATTCAGGGTAGTTCATTTTGCGGTGTGTAAACAATTTAATCATCGTCTCTCTTTTCATAGTAGGATAGCCAAAGTTGTCGTTTAGTTTCACTTGTACGGCTTTCATAGTAGCCGCTACGACATCTTCTTGTAGTTTTTGCTTCAGATTAATATTGCTATTCATGGCGTTGACCGCTCCAGCAGCATTACTAAACATTTTTTTTCCAGTATACGTTTTTGCTTCTCCACCTACGATTTCGTCTAGTAATGTTTTTCCAGAAGGGGCAATAACTTGAACATGAACAGGCTGTTTGTAAGTCATGGTACCATAGTACTCAGTAACTTTCACATAACTATCACCACTTTTTTTACTAACTGTCTTACTTTTCGCTACAGGTTCTCCTCCTTCGAATGCTTTGAGGGTAGCGATAATTTGCAAGGCATTGTTATTATCCTTATTTAAGCCTTCAATAACCAAATATTGTCCTGCTAGTGTGTTAACATCATATTCTTTTGGGTAGTTTGGTTCTGGTACAAAACGGCGTTGAGGTTCACCATGATACGGCTTAGAAGGTAAAGGTATAATACGTCTTTGAGGAGCATCTTTAGTAATTAAAAAGCCACCTTCACGATATTTTTTCATATCTTCTTTGTATTGGGCGTCAGCTGTTGCTTGCTGTTCTTTGTGTACAGCTAATGCTTGCACATAAGACTCTTCTTTTTGTTGGCGAACGGCTTCTTTATTGTTGATTGCATATTGGTAATCTGCTTCTGCCTGTGCTAGATCTGCCTGATACTGATTGCGTAGGGCATCAATCTCAGATTGGTAACCTAATACAGCTGTACTAGAGTAATTGGTTACCCCTTTGACTGGGTTAGTAGGATATTGAATATAATCAAATGAAACTTTCTTCTTGGTTACTTGCTGTGCAAATAGCCCAATCGAATTAGCAATAAATAAGAGTGATAAAATGTACTTCATAACAGTTTTTTAATATTTAATTGAAATTGAATTCTACATTGGGTCTAAACGAAATAAAGGGTAACAGAGACTACAAAGTGATGTCATTACCTTGTTGATGACCTATTTATCAAAAATTAGTCCAAATCTTATATTGTAAAGATAAATACCTTTGGTAGAAAAAATGAGGTACTTAAGCGTTTTTATAACTTTTTTGTCAACTACTTTAAGTTATTTTGGTACTAAGAGTATCGAATACGCTATACAAAAAAATTGAGGCACAGAATTGCCTCCCCACACATTATATATATAATCAGAATGGATTCAATCACACAAGCAGCTTTAGGAGCGGCTGTCGGCGAGGCCGTATTAGGCAAAAAAATAGGGAATAAAGCAATTTTGATTGGTGCCATTGCAGGGACAATACCTGATTTGGATGTATTATCTCGTCTTTTTGTTGATAATCAAATTTATGGATTGATTTATCATAGAGGAATTACACACTCTATCTTGTTTACGATATTGGCGGCCCCTTTATTTGGTGCATTGACCTGGTGGTACTACAAAAAGGGCTTCAATAAAATTAGAGCAGTACAGTCTTTTATTGGTGTATTTTGGGCTTTATTTTATGCGGCTATTCTGGCAGGTATAGCAGCATTAGTTTATTACACTGGAAATGTATTTTCGATTGGAATGTTATTGTTGACAATCGGGTTAGGTGTTCCTATACTCAAAACATTGTACCAAAATATCAAGTTTTTACCCAAAAAGGACTCTACCGTCAGCATGACTCAATGGTCTATGCTTTACTTTTTTGCATTTTTGACCCACTGGATAATTGATGCTTGTACGGCGTATGGGACACAGATATTTGAGCCATTCTCTAGATATAGAGTTGCTTTTAATAATATTTCGATCGTAGATCCATTGTATACGGGCCCTCTTTTGTTAGGACTTTTTATTGCATTTTTTGCCAAAAGGGCAGGTAAGCGAGCCTTTTGGAATTGGTTTGGGGTATCGTTATCTACTTTGTATATGGGATTTACTTTTTACGCCAAATCAATGGTGAATGATATTGTAGCTCGAAACTTAGAAAAACAGGGAATAGAAGCAGAAACTTATATAACTTATCCTTCTATTTTTAATACCGTACTATGGCAAACAACAGTAGTTACTAAAGATGCTTATTATTATGGAATGTATTCTTTTATGGATGAAGATGAAGAAATATCGTTTACAAAATTGCCTCAAAATCATGACCTGATCGAAAAGTATAAAGACGACGAGTTTGTTGGCATTTTGCTGTGGTTTGCACAAGGGTATTACAATGTGATTGAGAAAGAAGATGGAACGCTACTATTCAATAATTTACGTTTTGGTCTAATGGGAACGACCAATGAGAATACACCTGTAGAAGATCGATATATTTTTAGATTTATACTCAAACCCAATGAAAAAGGTATAGATGTAAAGCAAGATGAAGATGTAGAACGAATCAAAATGGAAGAAATGGCTCCCGCTCTTTGGCAGCGAATCAATGGGCACAAATAGGTCTTTAGATCACTTACTTTTGCCCTCCAAAATAGGAATTGATAATGCTTTAAAAATAGTAACCTGAAGCTCAAACGAAAGGAATATTTGGGAAAAAAGCATGAAAAGTGAATTGATCAAATAGATAATTTGACAAGGACTATAGAGATGAGATAGAAAAGATCGGGTTATCTTTTGAATAGTCGATCAGTAAAGACTTTGGGACATGAAATAATTTAGTTTGTAAGGGGGGGCAGAAGTATTTTTTAGTATGATTTAATAGCTTTTTTTTTTTAAAACTTACCAGATGCCAAAACTTTTGGCAGGGGTGAAGAGTTTTAACAAGTAGAAAAAAAACTAATCCAATTGCAATATTGGAATAAAACATTAACTAAAAAAAAATAATATGAAAACCTACAAATTAATGCTTCCACTTCTTGCATCTGTCATGATAATTAGTTGTGATAGTAACGATAATACGACGGCTAATCAATCAAATGGTGCAGCAGTAGTGAGCGACATAGATAAAGACAATTATAATACTGATATCAATCAAACTAATGAGGCGTTAGCCTATACTATTGATGAGAATTATCGGTTTTACCCGACACGTCCAGCTGATTTGGAGATGAAGAATGACAATGATGAAATAGATACAGAGGTAAAAGAGTCATCTAGTACAACAGCTGCCACTTCAACACGCAAGAAGAATATCGCTCCTTCTAGCGAAAATAAGACTGATGAAAAAGATCAGAAAGGTAATAATAAAGGCTATAGTGCTGTGTCAGTAAGTAGTACAACTTACTATCGTCCAGATAAACGTAAGAGACCTAATAGAGCAGATGCATTAGTAGGTACTTGGAAAAATGACGAATTGACAATTCATTTGTATCAGAGTGGTTTAGCAAAAGAAATTATCAATAATGAAGGGAGTACACCACAGAAATCTTATAGAAGTTGGTCGGTAAAAGGGAAAGACAAAGAGCTTTGCTTGATTACCTCTAAAGATGGCGTCGAAAACTGTTATGATATGTTGATTATCAATCAAGAACAACTCCAACTGAATATGTATGACCAAAAAATAGTATTAGATAAACAATAATAAATACTGAACTATAATTTTACCTCAATAAGTTAGGTTGATAAAAGCTTTCTAGAACTATGATTCTAGGGGGCTTTTTTTATACTAGTAATTGTAGAGCGTTCTTAGTTCAAAAAAAGAATGAGCCACCCACATGAAAGGGAGACTCATTCTTAGACCATGTTGACGTGTGTTATATCATTACTTTGTAACGGTCACTTTTTTAGTGATTGTTTTGTTATTGGTTTGTAAAACCACAAAATAAACTCCACTAGCTTGTTCTTTGATATTGATAGGAACAGTTACTTCTTTTTCATCAAAAGTATAGGTTTGTAAGACCTGTCCAAGTACATTCGTTACTTGTAGTTCTCCTGCTTTTACCTCATCAAAGATAACTTGCACTTGGAAGTCACCACTGTTAGGATTAGGCATAATATCAAAACGAGTTAGATTAGGAATATCTCCTAGACCTGTAATATTGATTGTTACCGTTGTAGTTGTTGTACATCCATTATTATCCGTTACTGTTACGGTATAGTTACCAGCAGTCAGACCTACAGCCGTTGGAGTAGATTGATTGTTTGCCGTAGCATCCCAGAGATAAGTATAGCCAGGTGTTCCTCCTGTGCCTGTAGCCGTAGCAGAGCCATTACCATTGTCTACTGCTGTAGCAGATAATGTAGTGGGTTGCTGAATAGTGGCAGCACTAGAAGCACTACAACCATTTACGTCACTTACAGTTACCGTATAATTTCCAGCAGACTGATTACTAATAGTAGTTCCAGTTTGATTATTGGACCAAGTATAGGTATATCCACCAGGATTACCTCCAGTAGCCGTAGCCGTAGCACTACCATTATTTCCTCCATTACACGAAGTGTTTGTAACACTAGTACTTAGCGATACTGGAGTTGGTGCTGAAACCATAACAGAGGCAGTAGCGGTACATCCATTACCATCGGTTACTGTTACAGTATAGTTGCCAGTAGATTGGTTAGAGATTGTAATACCATTCTGTGTATTGGACCAATTGAAGGTATAAGTTCCATCACCACCACTAGGAGTAGCGGTAGCTGATCCATCATTGCTGCCAGCACATGTTAAGTTGGTACCAAAGGCTCCTGTAGTCAATGCCGTAGGACTAGTAATAACAATAGATGTAGTAGCTGCACAGCCATTGATATCGGTAGCTGTCACGGTATAGTTCCCTGCACCAAAGTTATTGATAGTAGCTCCAGTTTGGTTATTAGACCAAGTGTAGGTATAGCCGTTTGGATTACCACCAGTAGCTGTAGCGGTAGCTGAACCATCGTTGTTCCCTGCACAAGTAGCATTGTTATTGACTGTAGCAGATACACTGACAGGGGGAGGATTAGAGAGTGTCGTACTCGCCGTGGTAGCGGTACATCCATTACCATCGGTTACCGTTACGGTATAATTACCAGCAGCTAGATTATTGAATATACCACTAGACTGTACTCCTTGACCAATATTATAGGTATAGCTAGAAGTCCCACCCGTGGCTGTGGCTGTAATTGCCCCATCAGTACCATTGTTACAAGATACTGCTGTTGTCGCATTGGCAGTAGCACTAAGTACTGTTGCAGGTTCTGTTATGGTGAATATTTGTGTAGCACTACATCCAGCCGCATCAGTAACAGTAGCAGTATAACTACCAGCAGCTAAGGTACTAAATACACCATTGGTATTAGATACGCCACCTGCTATAGCATAGGTATAGGGAGCGGTACCATTAGCGGCAGTTAATGTAGCTGTTCCTGTACTATTGCCTTTACAGTCAATATCTGATAGGTTAGTGATACTAGTAGTTAAGTTACAAGATACTGCTGCTGCTATATTGATATTATCCAAATAAACATTGTTGCCATAACCACCTTCGTTGATGAAAATAAGACGAACATGAGAACTGTTATTATAAGCAGTTAAGTTGACTGTTTCGTTACGCCACTGAGTAGCAGTAGGGGTAAAGGCTGCGGTCTGATCCGCTCCTACAGTAGCGAGATCTGTTCCACCTTTACGATAAACAATACTATAGGTTTGCCCACAATCATTACTAGCATAAACAGCTAATGTATCTGAATTGCTGGCACCATATCGAGCATAGGCAACATCAAAGGTCAATTGAACACCAGTTTGATTACTAAAATCTAACCAAGGTAGGTAAGCGAGATCTAACTCCCCAGCATTATTAATGGAGTAGTTATCCATAGAGATACTTCCTGCTCCAGCTGCTCCATTGCCATTGACGGCATTATAAACCCATTGGTTACCTGATACGGGTTGTTCCCTTATCAACATATTGGCGGGAACAGCACCTCCACTAAAGTCTTCTGTATAAGGAAGAGCAGTAGCCAGTATAATTTGACTTAGTGCACTTGCTGTATCATTCACCACATTAATATCTGCTGCTCCATTTGGATTAGAAGTGAAGGCGTTGAATGTAAATACATTAGGTGTCGGAGCCGTAATGGGATTTAGGGTAACATTGATACTATCTCCAGCTGCTAAGTTCCCCGTCCAGTTGAAAGTATTATTGGTTCCTCCATTGATGTCATAGTTGATCGTAACGTTAGTAAGAGCTGTTGCACCAAAGTTTTTCAATTTTACTTCTGGTGTAATCGGATTGTCACAAGTAGCAAAACCATCTTCAGGTACCACTACTTCGCTAATACCTGCATCACCTGTCGGCACTACATTAGATCCTATATTGATATTATCTAGATAAACATTATTGCCATAACCACCTTCATTGATGAAAATAAGACGAACATGTGAACTACCATCATAAGCTGCTAAGTTAACCGTTTCGTTACGCCACTGAGTAGCAGTAGGAGTAAAGGCTGCGGTCTGATCGGTTCCTACGGTAGCGAGATCTGTTCCACCTTTGCGATAAACAATACTATAGGTTTGTCCACAATCATTACTAGCATAAACAGCTAGAGTATCTGAATTGCTAGCACCATATCGAGCATAAGCAACATCAAAGGTGAGTTGAGCACCATTTTGAGTACTGAAATCTAACCAAGGTAAGTAAACTAGGTCAAGTTCGCCTGCATTATTTGTCGAATAATTATCCATAAAGATACTTCCAGTCCCTGCCGCACCATTACCGTTAACCGCATTATAAGCCCATTGCGAACCTGAAGTTGGTTGTTCTCTTATCAGCATATTGGCAGGAATAGCCCCGCCACTAAAATCTTCTGTATAAGGGGTTGCTGTGGCAACAATAATTTGACTCAAGGCACTAGCGGCATCATTGGTAGCATTAGCATCTGTTGTACTGTTGGGGTTAGTTGTAGAGGCGTTGAAAGTAAATGTATTAGGAGTTGGTGCTGTAATAGGACCTAATGTAACATTGATACTATCGCCAGGAGCGAGGTTACCAGTCCAGTTAAAAGTATTATTGGTTCCTCCATTAATATCATAGTTAATTGTAGTACTCGTTAAAGCTACATTACCAAAATTCTGTAATTTGACGATTGGTGTAATTGGATTGTCACAAGTAGCAAACCCATCTTCTGGTACCACTACTTCACTGATTCCGGCATCGACAGTCGTACCACCGCCACCATTAGAAACACAAACTTCCACTCCCCATGAATTGAGACTTCCTCCATCTTGATTGGCTCCATCTACAACGGTTAATGTCCAGTTTCCGGTTGGGCTTTGTCCATTGAAAGCAGAAAGTGGATTGTTAGGAGCATAGGAGAGTCCAGTTGTTGGAGGACAGGCAATGGTGGTGATACCGTTATCATCAAATGCTAGATCAAAGTTTTGATTGTTACCACAAATAGCACTAAATAACTGAACGGTAGTACCTGTTGGTGAGGTCAAGGAGATCGTTAAGTCACTTACATAACTATGTGTACCCGTCAAATTGACAACATTAATGTCAGTAATGGAACCCGTTAGAGGAACATTGACGGTAGAGGTTACGGTAGGAGTACCTGTAGCACTAATAGTAACCGGAATATTGGTACTATTGTAAATAGTACATCCTGGTGTTGGTACCGTACCTTGTCTTATTGTAAAGTTATTATTGGAAATGTCAAAGAACGTTCCATTAGAACAGACAACCATTACTCTTGCTGTAGTGGTATTGATATTCGGAACAGTTACGGCAAAAGAGCCATTGTTGGCGACATTGGTTGCTAAAGTAGTTGGGTAAGTCTGCCCACCATCAGTAGAAAGTAAAATATTGACATTGGCACAAGCAACAGGTGCTACATTAGTACCAGCTACACTCCATGTAACGGTTTGAGTCGTATTGCCATTCCAGATAATCCCTGCATTGGAAGGATTGTTGACAATAAAAGGACCTGAACCACCATCTACATTCATCGTAATATCACTACTAGCACTACAGCCACCACCGGTTGCGTTATCTCTAACAGTTACTCTGAAACGCATGCTTCTCGTTACACCTGGTAATACCTCCCAAGTAGGAGTAGTACCTGCAATGATAGCAGGGAGATTAGGGAAGTAGCGTGTTGGGCTAGTAGAAGGTGAAAAGGAACGAAAGGCAGGACCTGCTGTAGAGCTAGCAACAGGAGGCATGGTTGCAGCAGTCGCATCCATTTGTTCCCAACAATAAGTCAATACATTGTTAGGATCTGGGTCAGAAGCTACTGCTGTTAGTGAAAAAGGAGTATTCGCGGGAATCGTGATCCCATTACCATTGACACTGCTAATCGTAGGCGTATTATTACTAAGGGCTGTTCTAGTAGGACAGCTAGTAGCTAAAATACGAGCTTCTATTTCTTGTAAACTAACTCCATGAAAATAATCATCACTATTGTTTTGAACATTGGGAGCACATATACCGGCATATCCCATGATAGTAGAACCCGAACCAGGCTCCATAGAGGTAACTGAAGTGCTATTACAAGGATTGTTTTGAGTGTGTCTAGCACCAAATTGGTGTCCAACCTCATGTGCTACAAAATCTATATCGAACGGGTCGCCAATAGGAGCGGCACTACCTGTTACACCTCGTGCTTTGGAGGTTGTACAAATGACTCCCAACCCTGCTAAGCCACCACTATTGGTACCAAAAACATGTCCGATATCATAATTAGCCGTTCCGATAATATTATCACATACCGTTTGATTTTCATTAATCATGGTACTGGTAGCCCCATTGGTAAAGGGGTCTGTAGCAGAATTGGTATAAACAATTAAGTTATTATTGGCAACAATACTGAGCTGGATTGCCATTTCTCTAATATATACTGCATTTACACGATTAATAGTCGTTACCTGAGCAGCTTGTGCTAGTGCTCTGGTTCCTCCATGAAAAGCAGTATATTCGCCTGTAGCAGCTACTGCTAGGCGATACGTACGTAATTCGCAGGTACCAAATCGAGCGGCACTAGATGGTTTGAATCCATCAATGCTGACTGGTTCACCTTGAACATCACATACGGCTGTTTTGCCATGATTATTATAGTCTCTCCTGTTGTAGCAGATATAGTTTTCTATATCGCCTCCACCATGTGTATATGGGTCAATATATACCGTACCTTCATCGGCAGTCAATACCATACCATGAAACCCCTGTGGTGTAAAATCTAAACGAATATAATTGGCTCCGTTGCCAACTTCTGCCCCTGCATAGGTACGGATTTCTGGATATAGTTCCTGAAGTCCTGCTTCCATGATAGGTGATTCTATGATTTGAAATTTCTTGGTCGAACCATCTGTCCATGGGATATCAATAAAACAAGGGGCTGCTTTAACGGCTTCTGTTTTGGTTAAAGGAGCCTTTGCTAAAATTCCTTTCAATTGATTGACATCTAATCGGAAGGTTTGGTATTGGTCTGGCTTAATGTAGCGAGTACCTTTTTTGTCAATGCTACTTTCTTTGGTGATGGTCCAAAGATTAGATTGAGCCTGCAAATAATAAGAACTAGTGACCATTAAGAACACTAGGAAGATGGTAGAAATCCTCATAATAATTGTTTTGTGAAAAAAAGTATGAAGCAGTAATGTTTGGGTAGTCTCTAGAACTTGACTTACTGGAGGTGGGTTTACAAAAATATATAAATATTTTGATATAATATTGACCTTAACATAGTCTACGAAACTTTATTGTTTCCAAATGTACTATTGTAGAGACATCAAAATAGCCTATTTAGTTGTCCTTTTTTTATTGGAAGAAGACAAATCATCTGCCAATAGACTCATTCTGAAGGTAAATAGCCATCCTTTTTTGAGGACAATAGATTTGCTGTTTATAATAGATTCAGGCTGTTTTTTGTCATCATAGTTTCCTGTATCCCATGTTCCAGTTTTGTTTTCATCGTTTATCACTCGCAAGGTATAGTTGTCTACTTTTAGATCTTCATACACAATAGTAGTCGAATCTACATTATTCACTAATTGCTGTTGAAGTACTTGCTGTTTTTCATTGACTAGTTGGATGATGTAGTTTTTATTTTGGAGGTCAGTAATCGTTGCTTCAAGATCTCCATAAGCATCATAACTATTAAATTTATAAGCAATAGCTAAGCTATCTTCATTCGATATGCCGCTGGTGTTTTGCAGTGCATTAGGTAAAATTCGTAATTGATAACGACGTAAGGTATCCCAAGCGGTTGATAAATAGAAAAGATTGGGGCGAAGGCTATCGGCTATGATCTGGAAGGGAAGAGCTACAGGAAGTAGCGTATCTAATTGGATTGAATTGCCTAACGAGTCGGTACTATTAATGGTAGTGTCTCGTAATAATTCTATTAGAGAGGAGTCTATGGTCTGTAGCATACTATTGAAAATCATACTAGCGATGGGGTTGTTGGGATTCAATGCTTTTACCTCAACAGAATTAGTAGTCTTTTTAGGTTTATTTCCTCTAGTATTACTTGGCATTTTTCCTTTTTCCCAGTAGATTGAAGTGGGTTCTTTTATCCATTGAGCAATGGTACTTTTTTTTATATCAATGGTATCTTTCAAAGGCTCTTTATCATTGCGAATCAAGAATTGATACTTTTGACTACTATCAAGTGGTGTCTCAAACCAAACGACAGCAGAGTCAGCATCTTGCCAAATTGTATAGTTGATAGCTGGGGCCCCAATACGTTCTAAAGTGGTATTTCCTTCTAGTGGGTTATTAAATTTTATTCGTAGTTGGGTCGTAGAGAATAAATCCTCTTCTAATACGGTAGTTGGTTGTTTTTCAGTAAAAAGACGAAGACGAATGATTGGTTGTGTGGTATCATTGATAATGAAAGTAGAATCAAGAAAGGCTATAGACTCGCTGACTTGATTGAATTTATAATCATTATTTTTTTCCTGCAAGGCAAAGATTTTGTAGCGACCTTTTTTGATATAATTGATTTGGAAACGACCTCTATCATCTGTTCGGGCGAAATAGTAGGGCTTTTCGGTTTTGGGGACACTATCGGCTAGATTTTGATAGAGCATGACCAAGACATCTTTTTGTGGAGTTCTGGTCACCGCATCAAGCACTTGTCCTTCTGTTTGGAGCGAATCAATAGCATCTCCTGTCGAAAAGACACGTACTAGATTAGGAGCGACATTGCTCTCCGTTAAATCTTGAATGGCTTCGCCATATTGTATTAGATAGGTAGTACTATCTTTGAGATTTTCTTTCCAAGAGACCACAACACTTTTGTTACGCACCTTAATGGTAGGGCGTTCTTTGAGAGGGGGAGAAATGATAACCTGACTATAGGCATTTTGAAGTTTTACCCATTCATCAAAAGTGAGGATAACTTCTTTATAGTCGAAATTAGTCATTTCGTTAGGGGTAGAGTATTTTTTTTTGTTGATCGCAGGAGGGCGAGTATCCTTAGGTCCGCCTTGAGGCATACTGGGTTCAGCACAACTAATAACCAATTGTATAATAGAGAAAAAAATAATCCAGGTACTGGAAAGAGAAAGGTACTTCATATGCTATTTTGAATTTTAGTACAGGACAAAAGATAGTTTTTTAAGAAACTTCAAAACGGTCAAAAAAGCCAGTGGTTAGTGTAGGGTGCTGGGCATGTTGGAGGCTGGGTAATACTATCCATTAAAAAACATAAAATTTTAAGGGGCAAGCAAAATGGAGCGTAAAAACTAATGTCAAAGGGCTATAGGTCTATCTTCAAACAATAGTTTTCCTCAAAAATTCCCTTAAAATCTGTTTTGAAATGTGATAGTATCCAGCTGGAAACTCTGCCCTAGATTTTGGTTCTTTCATCAATGGAAAGAACAGAAAAAATAGAGTAAAACCTACATTTATTTTATAATCAAAAATCTTTTGTCCTGTACATAGATTTTGAATACAAAAAAACAGCCTTTTCAGCATTCAGCCAATTAATCCGCCATATTTAGCGGATTTTTAA
>CAYOJF010000043.1:0-23891 GCA_964404215.1 uncultured Aureispira sp.
GGGATTTCATATTATGAATTAAGATAAATTTAAACATGCTCTTAAACAATTTCATCATTTCAATCAAGCTCTGAAGTTGTTTACTCAGGCAACTTCTACAACAAAACTACAGATGAAACTGGTACACTACTTTATTCTATTATTGTTTTTCTATAGTAATGCACTATTTGCTCAACGCCCAGGAGGTAAGAGTGGTCGTCCTCCTATGCCTAAAATCGGTAAAATTTCAGGAATTATTTTAGATTCTAGTAATAAAAAACCACTAGAATTTGCCGCTATATCAGTCTCCAAAGTTAGAGACTCTTCTCTTGTCGGAGGAATCATTACAGACGGAAAAGGACGATTCGAAATCACAGAACTTCCCTTAGGAAAATTACGAGTTTCCGTCAACTATATGGGGTATGGTGTCAAAGTCCTTGATATTATCCGATTGAGACCTGATGAACCAAGCATTAGTTTAGGCAAAATTTACCTCGCCCCTGATGCCGCTTTACTAGAAACCGCAGAAGTAACAGCCGATAAGCGTGTTTTTCAGATGGGGCTAGACAAAAAAGTATTTAATGTAGATAAAACAAATCTAGGGGATAGCGAAAATGCCACAGAAGTACTTCGTAATACGCCTACCGTAGAGGTTGATTTCGATGGAGCCGTCAAAATACGTGGTTCTGCTGTGCAAGTCTACATCAATGGTAAGCCAACTGGCCTGACAGGTGATAGTCAAGCAGAAATTCTAGACCAACTACCCGCTAATAGCATCAAAAGTGTTGAGTTGATTACCAATCCTTCTGCTAAATATGATCCTGAAGGAGAATCGGGTATTATTAATATTGTACTTAAAAAAAATGTCTTAGAAGGTTTTACAGGAAGCGTAAACGCTTCTGTGGGAACTTCTACATGGTATCCGTTCAGACGATATCGAGGTGGACTGAGTTTAAACTTCCGCAATAATAAAATCAATTTTTTCTCTAACTTCAGTTATAACTACGGACAAAACTATAGTAGAGGCTATCTCTATCGCTCCAATTACCTAGCAGATACTTCGTATCACCTAGAACAAAACACCCTCAGTCAACGAATTAGAAACGGAGGAATGGCTCGTGTAGGGATGGATTATTATTTCGATGACTACAACACACTTACTTTAGCAGCTAGAGTTCGTCCCTCAGGTGGTGGGCGTAATAGTACGGTCACCTATGATAATTTGGATGACAATAAAATAACAGACAACTACCGCCAGCGTAATACGATGGGTAATAGTATGAGAAACAACCTAACCGTTAATGCTATTTACTCCAAAGTATTCAAGAAAAAGAAGAAAAAAGAAGGAGCTGACAGTACGGTTACGCGTCGAGACAATTCGACTGCCGCTGAAAATCATAGTGGTAAGCGATGGCGTGGTCGTGGAGATGGAAGAGCAGTCGGACGGTCAGGAACAATGGGTGACAAACAAGAATTAGTCATTGACTTACAATATACTTTAAACGATGGATCTAATGAGAATTTTTTCTCTGAACAGCTCTATGATCCTAATTGGGTAGAACTGAGTACTTATCCAGATTCTCAACAGACCCTATCGGGCCGAACAATGCACCAAGGGACGATGATGGTTGATTATACTCATCCTATTGGTAAAAAAATGAAAATAGAAACGGGCTACAAAGGAAATATCCGATGGATGGGAGAAGATTTTTTCTCCTCTACCTTTGATTTCAATAACAATACCATGCTGGATGATATCAATCTCAATAATCAGTTCAATTTTTTGGAACAAGTACATGCTGTTTATGGCACTTTCACACAAAAAATTGGCAAATTCAGTTATAAATTAGGGCTGCGTCTCGAACAAACGCTCTCTAACTCTACATTAGTCAATACCAACGAAGACTTCACTAATAATTACTTTAGTTATTTCCCTAGTGTTAGTGCTTCTTACGAACTGAAAGACAACCAACAAGTACAATTTGGGTTTAGTCGTCGTATCCAACGCCCAAGCACTTGGCAACTCAATCCATTTCCTGAATTTAGTGATCGCCTTAATCTCCGTTATGGCAATCCATTCTTACAACCTCAATACAGCAATTCGTTTGAATTATCCTATGCTAAGTACTTCAAAAAAGGACATACATTTTTATTAACTGGCTTCTATCGGTATAACACAGACTTGATGGAACGCCTACGAACGGTCAATAGTGAAGGAGTTTCTGAATCCACTTTCTATAATTTCAATGAAAGTCATGTGATGGGGGGCGAATTGGTTACTAGATTTGTACCATACAAATGGTGGAATATCAGTTTAACAGGTTCTGTTTATCACAATAGACAAGATGCTTCTAATATTGGGCAGGATTACGTCGTAAATGCTGTTGCTGGAAATGCAAATCTTGGGATGAATTTTGTCTTTCCTTTCGGAATGCGAATTTCTATTTATGCTTGGTACTCCTTCCCTGCTTTCATGCAACAAGGACGTAGTGATGGTTACACTTGGAATTCGTTTTCTATTAGTCAAAAAGTACTCAAAAACAAAGGAACAGTAACCTTAAGTGTACGCAATCCTGTCATGGGTGGTTTGTGGAGCTACTCTTTAGAAGACACCAACTTTTCGCAAGTAGGGCGACAGCAGTGGGAAGCTCCTATATTTGAAGCCCGTTTCTCTTATCGTTTTGGCAAAGTCAATGTGCGTGATAGTCGTTCTAAAAACGCTAATCGACTCAATAAACAAGGGGAAAAAGGAGAAAGCTCTGGTGGTGCTGGTGGTATCTAGGCATTCATCTCTCTTATTCCTATATTCTTGTTCTAAACGCTTTTTTAGTCAATGACTAAAAAAGCGTTATTTTTATGCTCTGAAGTCAGGAAAGTAACTTCTATATAAAACAACGTTATCTAAAAATTATAAATATTCCCTCACTCTGTCTCTCATACTTATTCCTAGATTTTCTTTCGTAAAATGGAACTAAATTTCAAAACAACACTGTTATTACGGCATACTATTTAACACTTATTAACACCTAAAAACTCAAAACATGGATTACAAAAGTAACAAACAGATTTATTTAGAGGCAAAAGAAAATATGACTGGACAATGGGGTATTGGAGCAGGGGCTACCCTTGTTCTAGCTCTTGTAAGTGGTGCCGCTAGTGCTATTCCTTTTCTTGGTAATCTTTCTTTTCTTTTATCAGGATCTTTCGCGTTAGGCTATGCATATTTTATTATTTCCCTATCCAATAGAAATAATCCACAGGTAGAACAAGTATTCAAAGGATTTAATGATTTTGGGAGAAGTTGCTTGACCTATATACTAATGATGATTTTCGTAATACTATGGACATTACTCCTTATTATTCCTGGTATCATGAAATCTTACAGTTATGTTATGGTGTTCTATATTTTGGCAGAAGATCCAGATATACAACCCATGGAAGCTCTCAAAAAAAGTGAGGAAATGATGCAAGGGCATAGAATGCGTCTATTTTACTTGCACCTTCGTTTCTTAGGGTGGGCAATTTTAGCCATATTTACCTTATTTATTGGTTACTTCTTCTTAGCTCCTTTTAGTGCTTCCGCACAATACAAATTTTACGAAGACCTTAAAGGTGATACCCCAGCAAAAGACGAGTTTGATGGTTTAGCAGATCACTTATTAGAGGATTACTAGACTAATTGAGTTTACTTTTCAGTGATTTTATAAACTGCTTTAAAAATGAGCTTTTCCTAGGTTAGGAAAAGCTCATTTTTTTGATTGATTCTCCTAAAACAATTGTATACTTAAGAAAATTTTTTCCTAATTATAACCATAACCCAATTACCACTATGACTTTTAAAACTAACGAGAGCCTTTATGCTGAAGCCAGAGAAATCATGCAAGGTCAATGGGGACTTGCTGCTCTCACCAGTTTCATTTATATTGTTATTACAATGTTATTAAGCGAAATACCTCGGATAGGTGATTTCTCTATTCTTATTGAGGGAGCTTTTTTTCTAGGATATAGCTATTTTATCATTGCTCTAGCCAACCGGGATAATCCTCGTGTTGAACAACTTTTTGAAGGCTTCCATGACTTTATTAGAAGTTGCGTTACTTACGTCCTTATGATTATTATTGTACTCTTATGGATGTTATTACTTATTGTACCAGGACTCATGAAAGCCTACAGCTATTCCATGGTCTTTTATATTCTGGCTGAAGATAAAGAAATAGCGGCTATGGATGCCCTTAAGCAGAGTGATCAGTTGATGTATGGACATCGTATGCGTTTATTTAAACTAAACCTCAAGTTTTTAGGCTGGATAATCTTAGGAATTTTCACTCTAGGTATCGCATATTTCTGGTTAATGCCTTTTATGAGTGTTGCTAGCTATAAATTCTATGAAGACCTTAGAGATAATAAGAAACTAGCCAATTTAGCTGATCATCTAATTGAGAATTAGAGTTATTGAAGTTCTATTTTGTTTATATTTGAGCTATTAGAGGTTATTGATGAGTATCAACTATAAAATTATCATGAAAAAAACAATCCTATTACTTATTGGCGGTGCTTTTATACTCCTACAGAGTTGCAATCACAACGATGTTAGCACAGTAGAAGCTAACATTACCTACCCTACTGAGCTTGAACCACCTCAAGGGGCAGTTTTTGATTATCTATTGTTCGAGAATGATTACGATATTGCTCCTTATGGAGAAAACCCTAAAGACTATACCACAGAAGTATTGCACTCAGGAAAATACTCTCTTATGTTAACAAGTCAAAGAGTTTATGGTCCTGGATATGAGGGCACCATAAAACCTATGCGACCAAAGAGTTGGCTCAAAATATCTGGTGATTTTTTTAGAAAAGCAGGCGATGCAGATCCTATGGCTAACCAAGGTAATATTGTCATTAGTTACCATAGAGGTGTGAAGGATTCTACTGTTTTTTATATCAATTACCCGATTCAACAACTACTAAAAGCACAAAACAAGCAATTGGTTGAAAAATGGGAGAACTTGGCTCTTTGGCAAGAAATTCCAGCCAATGTACAACCCGGAGACAAAATCAAAATTTACCCTTGGAATCCCAATGGTGATGCTATTTATATTGATAATCTAAAAGGTGAAATTTGGACACAGTCCCCACTTAAAGCCCCTACTAACTTCACTAGAAGCCATCTATTGGTAGAACAGAATTATGAAGATAGCAATACACCGGGATATACTAAAGAGACGGCATCTAGAGGGATGGCATCTGTTATTCTCTCTGCTAACAATAGTGTCTTTGCAAGTGGTTACCAAGCGACTTTAGCAGAAGCTAAAGCTGCTACTGGGGATTTTATTCGAGTGTCCTGCAAAGCTCTAAAACATCATAAAGTGAGCTTATCGGAACCAGCAGCTTTATTAGTAGGCTCTATTAGAGATGAAAGTTCGTTTTATTTTTCTAGAGCAATAGATCCTCGTATACGAACAAGGGAGGGACAAGTGAGTCAACAATGGGTTACAATCGAAATGTGGTTTGAAGTACCTGCTGATGCTAATGCCAATGACTTACTCAAAGTATATGGATTTAACCCACACCCTACCCCCATTTACTTAGATGACTTGCAGGTAGAAGTATGGAAAGCTAATGCAACTAACTAAATGACTGAAGCTACGCACGATTCAAATATATTTATAGAATAACAGTTAGCGATTGGATAAGGATTCATTTTATGTTGAATATCTTAAGGTTTAATTTTGAATGTTAAGCGTGCTATTTTATTAGCATTAAGTATTCAAGATTAAACCTTAGACCAATAATAAACTTTAAACTAGTTTCTAATTTTCCAGCAGGGCTATTATTCTTGCGTAACATCAGTCAACGAATATATGTCTATTATACTCTAGTTAGTCCAACTTAATTTTCTTTATTGATATACTTACATAACATCGCGTATAGCTCTGAGGGAATGAATGGTTTGACAACGATGTCATTCATTCCACTATCGAATACTTTGTTTCGATCATCTGCCAATGCAGAAGCGGTCAAGGCGATGATTGGAACTTTTTTATAATATTCATCCGTTCCTTCTCGCATATGTTTTGCCGCTGTATAGCCATCCATATTAGGCATATGAATATCCATCAAGACTATGTCAAATTGATGGCCTTTGATGGCCTCTAATGCCTCTAGACCATCCGCTGCTCTCGTAATATTGACTCCCCATTTTTGCAGGAATTTTTTGACGACCATTACATTAATCAAATTATCCTCTACTACCAAGATACTAGCATTATTAATAGCCGATACGGAATCTTCTTTTGATACTATTTTTTCTTTTAGTTGTATTTTTTCTCCTTTAGGAAATACGAGTTCAAAACTAAAAGTGGCCCCTTTCCCTAACTCACTTTCTACTTCAATTTCCGAACCTTGTAGATTAATCAGTTTTTGCGAAATAGCTAACCCTAAACCAGTTCCACCAAACTTACGGGTCGTATCTGAGGAAGCTTGAGTAAACATTTGAAAAATATGTTCTTGCTTTTCTGGAGCAATACCGATTCCTGTATCTTCTACTTCAAACCGTAATCGCACCTGTTTTACATCTTCTTCCACTAATGATAATCTAAAACAAACCTTCCCTTCTTTAGTAAATTTGATTGCGTTACTAATCAAGTTATTGAGTACTTGGGTCAACCGACTAGGGTCACCAATCAGAAAACAATCAAAAGCAACTTCTGCAATCGTCTCTAATTCAATATTTTTGTCCTTACCATAAGCTTCCATACTATATTGGATACTATTGATAAGACGTTTCATATCAAATGAAATTTCTTCAAATACAATCTTACCTGATTCTATCTTATTAAAATCCAGTACATCATTGATAATAGCTAATAAATTATTCGCTGAAAACTTGAGTACATTAAGATTCTCTACTTGATTCTCCTTCGGATTATCTTGCAGCAGAAAATTAGTCATATTGACCACTGCATTCATAGGGGTGCGAATCTCATGAGACATTACAGAAAGAAATTCAGCTTTTGCTTGGGAAGATTTTTCGGCTTGTTCCTTTGCTGCTCTATATGCTTCTGTTCTGATATCCACTTCTTTCTCTAATTTTCGTTTAGATTGCTTAAAAAGATGCTCTTTCAACTTAACATACCCGAATGCCAAAACCAAAACCAAAATGAACACCAATACCCCAAATGTATAGGTTCGATAAAAAGGGGTCAATACCTTAATTGGAATAGAGATTCTATTCATAGACCAAATTCCGTCTGCACCTTGCCCTTTTATCTGTATCGTATAGTTACCTGTAGGCATTTGATTAAATCGAATTTCATTATTGGTTGTATATTTCCATTCTTTATCAATCTCTTTAATCTTATAGGCATAGCCATTATCTCTAGGATTGACATAATCTAACAACGCCAACTCTATACTAAAAAAATTATCCCCTGGTTCTAAAACGATCTTCCCTTCTTGCACATAATTTTGTGTCTTGTCTTTCACAACACCTTCTATTGCACTCATTTGATGAATAGCCGTAATATGCAGCGGGGTTTCACAAACCTCTTTAGCGGCAAAATCAGCAGGATAAAAAGCATTAATTCCATTAATCGTCCCAAAATAAAAACGCCCATCAAGCCCTTCATAACAAGATAAAGCATTAAACTCCTCATGTGTAATTCCATTTTTAGGCAAGTAGGTTTTGACCCACTCCGATGTCTTATTGAACTGCATTAGTCCATAATTGCTACTGATCCAAAGATTACAAAAGGTATCTTCTAGAATACCATAAATGATATTATCAGATAGCCCTGTTGCTACAGTATGGTGCTCCACAATTGGAGTAGTTGGATGATAAGGACTAAATTTTATTAATCCTCCTCCCCTAGTCCCCAACCAGTAAATATCCTTTTCTTTCTTATCTTTATGGATACAATAGATGTAACTATGTGGTAATAAGTAACGTCCTTTTCCTCGTATATGATAGTGGCTAAAAACTAACTTCTTTTTGTAGTTATATCCATATACACCACTATTCGTTGCTATCCAAAGGCAATGCATGGCAGAATCCTCCACTATCTGATAAATGCGACTTGTATTGATCTCTTGAAACGTACCATCTGTACCATATAAGGTATTTTTGATAAAAGTCTGAGTCGCTGTATCTAGATAAAAAAGTCCATCATTGCCCCCCATCCAGATACGTCCATTCTGATCTTGATGCAAGGTGGTATTCATCGGGCGTAGATTTTTATTGAAGCCCATTGTATTCTCGTATCCACAAGAATAATTTTCGTAAAGATTGTTCTGTAAATCTAACCGTTCTACAATTTTACTCTCTCCACAGAACCACATAAAACCTTCTTTATCTTTCAGTATTCCTAATTCGGGAGCATTTCCATCCTTTCCTTCCTGTTGGACTTGCCCTGTATTCAAATCAATTTTCTGCCTTTTCGAATAAGTATTCACATATAAATGACCTTGTCCATCTTCCATTATCCCTCGAATACTAAAAGGAGTACTATTCGGCTTGAAAGTATTCTGACTCAAATACGAGTCAAAACGATTTGGGGTGACCTTAAGAATATAGACTCCATCAGTAGTTGCTATCCAGATAATATCATTATTATCAAAAAATACACTGTAAATAGTTCGTTCGGGTAAATAACTAGAAAAATCAAAAATTACATTTCCGTCTGTATCAAAAATTTTGGACTCTTCTCTATCATTGTACCAAATAAGTCCATTGGGAGCAATCTGTAAGTTGCTACTAAGATCCAGTTCTTTAATATTCTCTAAAAAAGAAGGCACTGATTTTATTTCTAAGTCTGCTTTGAATTTTTTCTGAAAAAAGACTAAGTTTCCTTTCAGATCTTTCGCAAACCCATGCAAATTTCCTTCTTCTAAATACAAATCTAAAATTGAAGCAAAATTAATAGTAGTACTCTTGATGAAGTCTCCTGCTCGGGTATATTCTAGGATAGCATCTTGGCAAACAACCCAAATCATATCATCCGTACACAATATTTTATGTAATGTATGGGCAGGATAAGGCAACTCAAATCTTTCTTTATACTGTTCTCCTTCTGATATTTCAATGACTTGCTTATCCTTAGTCAAAACGAAAATAGAATTACTATTTACTTGATGAATATCAAATACATTTTTAGCCTTAATATCATATTTACCTTCAAATTTTTCATCAAATGATTGTACCGCCCCTGTTTCTAAATCTATAATGTCAATCTCATTGAGATGCCAACCATTAGCATCAAAATAAGTTACCCAAAGCTGAGCATCTCCATCTTCATAAATATTATAAATTGCATTACTCGTTAAGCCTTGATTTTCTTTGGTATAAAGTTGAAACCCATATCCATCATATCGATTTAGTCCATAGTTAGTTGCCAACCAAATAAAGCCTTTAGAGTCTTGAAATACGCGACGTACAAATCGATTAGACAAGCCCTGTTCTATAGAAACCTTACGAACTTTCGTAGAATAAGATCGCTTTTGAGCACAAAGTTCAGAAGGACATTGCAATACCATCCATACTAATAAAAGTAATGTAAGAGAGGAGAAGATCTTATGAATGTATTGCTTCACGATAGAGTTGTTATTGAAGTTGTTTAAAGTTTATATTTATGCCTACAAACATTAAACAATTTCCTTGTTGGATAAAAGTAGTTCTATTCTACTCTAGTCTTTGGTCGTATTTTGTAATTACAAATATACACAAATTTAAAAACTGTCTATTCTCTATAGAGAAAGATGTCTATGAAAAGGTACTAAAAAAGGGAACTATCCTCTCATTCTCAAATTCCGAATGTAGAAAATAGTCCCCCTATAATACTCCTTAAAAAGCAGCTCTTGAAATCAAGAGCTAGCTACCTCCTCTTGTCTTTTGATTTTTAATCGTTGTCTTTTCATCTGGTGCTACAGGAGCTGTTGTTTTGGGCGTCGTACCAGAATTACTACCTCCTCTAGACTTCTGTGTTTTTGTAGTTCCAGCATCATTTGTAGGTGCTGCAGTTGTATCTGGTGCTGGCGTATTTCCTATAGTAGTATTTGGAACCGTAGCTGCTGTATTATAAATCACAACAATCGCTTTAGTAGCCTGTCCTGAAGCATTACGTGCTGTAATACTAAAGGTATTATTTCCACTTGACAATCGAATGCCATTCGCAACAAGGCTCGTTCTATTCAATGTAAAGTTGGTATATGGTCTACCATTGACTAAAAACGTAACATCCGCTTTTTTAGCAACATTCAAAACAGTTGCTTGTAGATTTACTGTTCTTTGATTTGTCGTAAATGGATTCTGTCTAGGATTTATGATATTAATTGTAGGTTTAGGTACCGCTGGTGTGTAAATAACTACGGTTGATTTCACATCTTGCCCTGCTGTATTTCTACCTGTAATTGCTATCGTGTTGTTCCCTGGTCTCATTCTTACTGGAGAAGAATTGAAAGTACCATTGCTATAACTGAAAGCTGTTGTCGGTTGTCCATTGACTGTAAAAGTAATATCTCTACTAGTTGCTACATTCTGAATTCTTGCTCTCACAACCATATCAGGTGTACTAATACGCTCTGGATTACGATCTGGTGCTGTAATCGTCACTACTGGTGGTGGTGTTGCACTATAGATCACTATCGTTGACTTTGTATCCTGTCCCGCTGCATTGACTCCTCTTATCGTAAAGGTATTATTACCTGGATTCAATGGAATATTGTTCATAGCAAAGTAAATTCCTCTAAAACGGAAACCAGTTTCATTTCTACCATTGACTGTAAACGTCACCCCACTGCTACTAGATACATTAGTAATCGTTGCTTGTATGTTTACATTAGCTGTTGTAGACGTATATGGATTGGTCGAAGGACTGGTAATCGTTACTACTGGTGCTGGTATTGTAACTGGTTGATTATAAATCACTACTGTAGACTTAGTATCTGTTCCACCACTATTAGTGCCTGTTACCGTGAAGGTATTATTACCTGGATTCAGGTTAATCGCTCCAGAACGGAATGTCCCATTACTGTAAGTAAATGAAGTATTTGGCTGTCCATTAACCGTAAACGTTACTCCACTACTGTTCGCTACATTGCGAATCGTCGCTCTGATTACTGCTGTAGAAGTAGTCACTGTTTCTGGATTACGGTCTGGTGCCGTAATCGTTACTACTGGTGCTGGAACTACTGGTGCTTGATAAATCACTACTGTAGACTTAGTATCTGTTCCACCACTATTAGTGCCTGTTACCGTGAAGGTATTATTACCTGGATTCAGGTTAATCGCTCCAGAACGGAATGTCCCATTACTGTAAGTAAATGAAGTATTTGGCTGTCCATTAACCGTAAACGTTACTCCACTACTGTTCGCTACATTGCGAATCGTCGCTCTGATTACTGCTGTAGGAGTACTAACAGTCTCTGGATTGCGGTCTGGTGCCGTAATCGTTACTACTGGTGCTGGTGTCGGTGCCGTATACACTACTACTGTCGACGCATTTGCCTGTCCTTCGCTATTTCTACCTGAGATAGTAAACGTATTTGACCCTTGACGTAATGCAATACCATTAGCTACAAAAGCAGTTCTGTTTAGTGTAAAACCTCTCACTGCTTGTCCATTAACCGTAAAAGTGACATCATTAGCAGAGGCTACATTTCTAATATCAGCTTGTATATTAATTGTTGCAGTCTGTGTATTAAATGGATTTTGGCTAGGATTAGTGATTACGACAGTAGGTTTAGGTTTCACTTCTGGTGCCACATAAATAACTACCGTTGATTTGCTATCTCTTCCTGTACTATTTGCTCCTGTTATTGTAAAGGTGTTGTTACCAGGATTCAAGTTAATTGCTCCTGAACGGAATGTCCCATTACTATAACTAAATGAAGTATTTGTCTGCCCATTGACCGTAAACGTCACTCCACTGCTATTTGCTACATTGCGAATCGTCGCTCTAATAACGGTTGTAGGAGTATTGACCGTCTCTGGATTGCGATCTGGTGCCGTAATCGTTACTACTGGTGCTGGTGTTGGTACCGTATATACTACTACTGTAGACTTACTATCTCTTCCTGTGCCATTCGTTCCTGTTATCGTAAAGGTATTGCTACCTTGGTTTAGACGAATCCCATTCGCTGTAAAAGTAGTGCCACTGAAAGTGAAATTACGCACATTTTGTCCATTCACATTGAATGTCACATCGTTAGCAGATGCTACATTCAATATAGTAGCTCTAATATTAGTTGTTGCTACTTGTGTATTAAATGGATTCTGGTTTGGTGTCGTAATGGTTACTACTGGTGCTGGTGTCGGTGCCACATAAATAACTACCGTTGATTTACTATCTCTTCCTGTACGATTTGTTCCTGTTATTGTAAAGGTGTTATTACCAGGGTTCAAATTAATTGCTCCTGAACGGAATGTCCCATTGCTGTAACTAAATGACGTATTCGCCTGTCCATTAACCGTAAACGTTACTCCACTGCTATTTGCTACATTGCGAATCGTCGCTCTAATAACGGTTGTAGGAGTATTGACCGTCTCTGGATTGCGATCTGGTGCCGTAATCGTTACTACTGGTGCTGGTGTTGGTACCGTATATACTACTACTGTAGACTTACTATCTCTTCCTGTGCCATTCGTTCCTGTTATCGTAAAGGTATTGCTACCTTGGTTTAGACGAATCCCATTCGCTGTAAAAGTAGTGCCACTGAAAGTGAAATTACGCACATTTTGTCCATTCACATTGAATGTCACATCGTTAGCAGATGCTACATTCAATATAGTAGCTCTAATATTGGTTGTTGCGACTTGTGTATTAAATGGATTCTGGTTTGGTGTCGTAATGGTTACGATAGGTGCTGGTTCTTCCTCCTTATTGTAAATAACTACCGTTGATTTGCTATCCTGTCCAGCACTGTTACGTCCTGTAATCGTAAATGTATTTGCCCCTACTATTAAGTTTAGACCATTTGCACTAAAGTTTGTTCCACTGAAATTAAAATTAGTTACATTCCTTCCATTGATCGTAAAAGTAACGTCATTACGACTATTTACATTCAAAATACTTGCTGTAAGATTCACACTTCCATTCGTTGTTACGAGTGGATTTTGTCTAGGATTAGTAATCGTTACGACTGGTGGTGGTGTTGGTTGTGTATAAACAACTATAGTCGATGCCATATCTTTACCAACTGAATTACGTCCAGTCACGGTAAATACATTACGCCCTTGACGCAATGTGATATTCGATGCATTGAACACCCCTCCTGAAAAACTAAAACGGTTGTCTTGCGATCCATTCACCGTAAAAGTAACATCATTACGACTAGTAACATGCTGTATCGTAGCTGATAAATTGATACTAGACTGCTGTGTATTAAATGGATTAGTATTCGGATAAGTAATATTAACGACTGGTGGTGGCAATACTACAGGTGCTTGATAAATCACTACTGTAGTCGCTACATCTTGTCCAGCTTCATTGCTTCCTGTAATAGTAATCGTATTACTTCCCTGTACTAATGGAATATTAGACGCAGTAAATCGAGTACCTGCAAAAGAAAAACTATTAAAGGCTTGTCCATTAACCGTACAAGTGACTCCTGAACGAGTAGGTACATACAAAATATTAGCCGTACAATTAGTAGCTGGTACATTAACCGTTGTTGGGTTAGGTGTAGGGCTTGTAATAGTCACTACAGGTAAGTTAACTGTTGGTTTCGTATAAATAACTACTACGGTCTCTACATCTTGTCCTGCGTTGTTTGTTCCTTTGACGGTAAAAGTATTGTTCCCTTGTTGTAATACAATACTATTAGCTACAAAACTAGTCCCTGAGAAGCTAAAGTTAGTAGAGTTTTGTCCATTTACTTTGAAAGTAACATTTCTTCGATCGTTCACATTTAGTATAGTCGCATTGATACTCACTCTTGAATTGGTAGTTGCATATGGACTTGGTTGTGGGCTAGTAATGTTCACGACTGGTGGATCTTCTGGCGTCACCTCTTTAATATAATTAATGATAACCGTCTTCGTATCTGATCCAGCTGTGTTAGTTCCTCTCACAGTAATGGTATTGCTACCTTCTTGTAGATTGACTCCATTCGCTACAAAACTAGTCCCTGAGAAACTAAAATTGCGAACGGGCACGCCATTGACTACAAAAGAGACATTGTCACTACTAGCAACCTCTTTGATAGTCGCCGTAATAGTAGTACTATAAGTGCTAATATTTGTTGGTGTTGTCCCTGGATTAGTAATCAATACAGTTGGTGGAGTTTGAGGAGGAGTTATGACTTCATTTTCAGGAATGTAAATAATAGTCACCTGTTGAGCATCCATTCCACAGCTATTCTGTGACTTGATAGAGATGGTATTCTCTCCTCTTCTTAATGTAATATTACTTCTAAACTCTTTAGAGTAGCTACTGTGCGTATAATTCTGCACTGTTTGCCCATTGACAGTATAAGTAATTTGTTCTCTACTAGAGTTTGTTATTCTAGCCTCTATATAAGCATTTGCCTCACGCGTAGTGTACGACTTACCATTCGCTACTGGTAATTGAAATTCAATATCTGGACATTCTACTGTTCTGGTCGTAGGGAATAGTCTCCAATGAAAATTAAGGGCCGTATAATGATGGATCGCTCCCGAGAAATCTCCTACTTCATTATTTCTAAAACCATCAAATCTATCTGCCAATGTAAAACTAGTACGGTGTCCAATAGCCAAAGCAAAATGAGGACTAAACCAGTACCCTAATTCAAATCCTACCGTAGGTGTTATGGTAACTCTATTGTATAGGTTTGTCTCATATTCGTCATCTCGCATGAATAAAATATCTTCACAAATAGCATCATCTGACTGACTGAGATTGATCCCATCATAATTGTAGGGATTGCCTAACAATCCTAACTGATCGGTTCTGACATTATAAAACCCAAGTCCGATTCCTCCATATAGCGAAAATAGGATACGGTGTTTGCGACGTAATTGCTCAAAATTCAATCGCAATTCCCCCGAAAAGTCGTGCAAAACAGTTTGATGATTGTGTGCAAAGAAAGAAGAATCTGGGTTATATCCATATCTTGCTCCCAGTACATTATCATTACCACCTAGTGTGGAATCTCCATGATTTTGCCCATAAGTCCAAGTAGCCATATAACGTAGTCTAGCATCTATAGAGATGGGACTCTTGGCTCTATTGTAAATACTCTTACCCAAATAAAAGCTGAATCCTCCCCCTCCTCGGGTTAAGATGTCACTATCTTGCCAAGCACCGCCTCCATTGAAGCCAATGATCCAATAAGAACCGCCCTCGGCCCCCATCCTTGACTCGGCTCCTACTTGAGCCTGCATCTTACTGCTTGCTACCAAACAGCAGAGTAATAACAGTATGTAATGTAATTTATGTTTCATATGATTTAAATTTTAATGAAGTCGCTTCAGCGAATCTTCAATGATGGATTTCATGTAGATGGACAATAATGCTTTTATATTAAAGGTTAAAGGTCTTTGATACAGTAGTTATATTTTGCCCAAAGGTAGAGAGTTATATAGGTATAGTCAAATAAATTTTAGCATTTATTTAACGACTACTCTTAGAATAAATCTATTGATTGAAAGTTTTAAGAAAGGAAGTTGTTTAAAAAGTCTCTTCATATCCAAATGAAATATCTTTTTCTGTTACTTATCATTAAAAATTAGCCGAATAGCTCAGGCTATTAGTCAAATTTTGAACTCAATTAACAAAAAAATCTTACTCATTTTGTCACAAACGGACTTTTTAACCAACTTCAATAAAAAGAGTCTAACTAAAAATTATTATTGAAGGGTGCAGTAGGATTTTTGTCTTGAAAGAGACGAACACTTCAGAACTCAGTGCTATGTCCCACTCTTACTTTTCATTTTTTACAGAAAAGGCGTCTAGCAAATAAAGAATCGCAAGACGCCCTTCCAGTTAGATTAATAGGTTGTATTGATTAGATTGCTTAGTAGCCAGAAATATATCGATTCAACTCTCTAACACTAGAACGATAAGTAAAGCAATCGTACAAATCAGCATAGCGACCTCTATTGCAAGAGTAAGCATAAGCACACTTAGCAAATGCTAAACGATCACTTTCGTAAGTAAAGAGATTGATTAGTCGACGGATTTGCCCGTTAGAAAAACGGTATCTTCTGATAAGTCTTTTACCTACACGCAAACGATCCGAAGCAAAACATTGTGCATCAATAGCATTATATACATAATTGAAATCGCTTGCACAACAAGGTGTCCAATTATTGCAGCTTCCACCATTATTGGTATGGTAGCCTCCACCGTGATGATGTCCGTTATTTCCATGATGGTGATGCCCATTATTTCCGTGATGATGTCCATTCCCTTGATGTCCACCATTTCCGTAATGTCCACCAACAGTGATCTGAATACTCCCACCGCCGCCATGACGATGTCCTCCCCCTCTTCTCTGAGCAGATAAAGTAATAGAAGTAGATAAAATCAATGCAATTAATAGTAGTAAATTTTTCATAGTATATTATTTTTAGTGTGTGTTTTTAATATCAATAAGTTGCTTCATAATATTCTAAAAGCATGCCAAACACGATATACTATTCGATTCACAAAACTAAAAACAAGATCAAAAAACAATTCAACCAACTAATAATCAACGAGTTAAAATAATTTTAAAAAAGTTCAACTATTTATTTAGTTAATCACGCAGCTCTATTTCATCAGGCTCTAATTCTTTTATAATTTTCTGCAACCAGCTTCTAGCTGCAATCAAAGAACGTTGTTGATAGAGCTCTAATAGTTTATTCCATTCTCTATTATATTTTACTACTTTTATGTAGTCTCTTTTTTCTTTGAGCTTATAAATTTTTAGGAGTAATTGCACAAAATTAAGATAAGGTATTTTGTGTGCATCAGTTACCTTTGCATTTCGTTTTAGATAGGTTTTGAAGGACTCTATCAGGGCATATAATGCTTCTCCTTCATCAAGCTCATAATAACTCCTAAGCTGTATCATTTTTGCTCCAACATAATAAGTCCAATTGGTAAAAACGACTTCGTATAATGCCTGTAATGCTCCTTTGTAGTCTTGCTGAGAGTAGAGAAAAAACCCTAAGTTATATAAATAGGCACTTGTTCTAATAGCCGGTGCTAGGTATGATTTGTATTCTTCTATAAAAGACTCTGTCCACTCATACTCTCCTAATGAGATACCTGTAGTTACAATTGTTTTGTACTCCCAAGGAGGTAAATAACCATCAATAAAAATAAGATGTTCTCTTACCGTTAGTTTATAGATTTGTAACATCTCCTTCAGATGATGATTATCTTTATTGGTATCTAAGTTATGTCGCCATATACAATAGTTCAGACAGAAATCATAAATCTCGCCCAGTTCTTTCTTTGAAAAGATACTATGATAAGTTCCAATTAACTCCTTTACTACAGGGTAGTATCCATCTTCTTTCCAATGTACCAATAGCTTCAATATAGCTACATATACTTTTATACTGGGCTCTTGTGCATAGGGAGTCGCAGGATTTTCTAGATAACTAAACAGCTCATTGATCAGGTGATAAGCATAATCACTTCCGATTACCTTATTTCTGCTCACCATATCACAAGCAATTTTTAGTTTTTTGATAATAAAAAACAAGTCTAAAAAATCACTCTTCGCTTGCAGATTAGAATCATAACTACGTCCTCCTCCTGTCAAAAATCGCACATCTAGTTCTCTATGATACAAGTATTTCACCCAATACTTATCTTCAATTTTATCTTGTTGGTTTTCTATAATTTTATTGACTTTACGCAATACAGCATCATAATCTTTTTGTTGATTCCGTTGCCTTAACTCTCCTAAGATTTTGACGAGATGGACTACTTTATTATCTTCTTGACTAATAGCAACTAAATAATCCTGTAACAAAGAGAGTAGTTTGGAGGAAATTCCGTGTAGTTTTGTATTATCGAATGGAGTATTGGGATAAACAGACTTATAGACTCGCTCTTTTTCAAGTTTGTGCTGTTTCCGAGTATCCTGTATATATTTACACAAATAAGTACAGAGCCGCTTAACTTCTTTATGTTTGTTGTAGAAAGGAGAATGCACGTAATCTACAAACCGAGTCAGTTCTTTAGCATCCAAATGCTTCATTAATTCTATTAATTTTGTCTGCTGCATTATTTTACTTAATATTTCAATAAAAGTTTATAGGAAAAAATAACTCATAAAAACATAAAAATCAAATAATTACAAATAAACAAAATTCACACAAGTCGAATAAATTAGTTTTTTTGTATTTGTAAAACTACACTTTTAAAGAGATATTTATAAAATACACAAACCCTTTTTAGAAATTTTAGTGTATGCTCATCTACATTTCATTCTAAAAACAGAATGATTGCTAATGTAAATGATCGCAATACGCTCTTATTTCTACAACTATTTTTTCTACAGACACGTCAATATCTATTCTTTATGAATTCTATCAACAAATACCTTACAAAATTACTCTTCTTGATTAGCCTATGTTGGCTACTGACTAGTTCGACGAATGCCCAAAATCCTGTTTATTATGTTGACAGTACTTGTCAGGCATTTATTTCATTAGAGGATTCTCTAGGATCACCTCTCAGCAATACCCCCCCTTATTTATTCTATATCAATGGACAAAGTTTCAATAACTCCAACTTAGCGACTGCTACTTTTGACTTATCGAATGTATCTGATGGCTTTTACCTCTACTATATTGTGGATGGAAATCAAAACTATATTTCAGATACTCTTTTCTTAAACTGTGGTAATACGCCTAATACACAACCATTTATACAAGATAGTCTTGTCAATGTTAGTTCTTGCGGGGGACTCTGTGATGGTTTTGCCTTTTTAAACATACAAAATGTTCCCCAACAACCTTTTACATTCTATATTAATAATGATACTACCCCTTTTACTAGCACGAACAATAGCCTTTCATTCAATAATCTTTGTCCAGGTAATTATTACATAAAAGCAGTTGATTCTTTAGGAAATAGTTATGCTACTATGTTTGAGATTGATTGTAGCAATAGTAATAGCCTACTCAATTGTTTGTCTAATATTAGTATTGATATCAAACAAGGTAATGCAGCAAAAGAAATCACAATTAACCCAACTAACCTCAGTTCTAGTAGTTCTTTTCAAGATATCAATTTTCTACTAATTGACGGCAACAATCAAATTCGTAATACAATTACTTATGGCTGTGATGATCTAGGATACCATCAAGTTGGCGTTTTGCTCCAAGACTCTTTTGGAAGATGGGATACCTGTCAGACACTAGTACAAGTAACTGATAGCCTACGCAAATGTAGTGGTCGTACTTATCAAGTCATTGGTAACACTACTGCTGCGATTACCTGTGACTCTTGTACTGCCAATTACTTTTTTCAAGGGGTAAATATCACCCCTTCTAATCAACAAGCTCCAGGTCCTTATTCTTACCTATGGAGCGATGGAGATACTACTATCAACAGATTTGATCTCTGTCCAAGAAGAAACTATACCTTAACTATATTTGACGCCAATGGCAATGCCTATAGTACTACTGTTACTCCTACTTGCCCACCTACTACCACCAATTGCTACAACCCCAATATTATTGATACTAGCAATATTAACTGTGCTGGCATTTATGCCCCTGTTTGTGGCTGCGATCAAAATACCTATATCAATGCTTGTGAAGCAGAATTGAAGTATGGTATTACTCAATGGACAGTAGGAAGTTGTGCTAACAATGCTCGATCTATACAAACAGTGAACAACTCTATTCCTTCTTCTTTTGGATGTGATACGAGTGTTTTCGCTTGTAATGGAGCTCTGAACATTAATCCATTTGGAGGAATTGCTCCTTACACAATTAACTGGGCAGGAGGTAGAGCTATTGGCTTCAACCCTACAGGGCTATGTGCAGGTACCTATAGTGCCACTATCATAGACGCAACAGGACAAACTTATTCTCGTTCTTTCTCGGTTGGTTCTAATGGTTGTACATGGCCTGGAGATACAGATAATAGTGCTATTGTCAATAATTTTGATTTACTACCTATTGGTTTGACTTATGGAGATAGTGGTATTATCCGCTCCAACCAAGGTATCAACTGGCAGGGGTACGAATCTAACGATTGGTTCATCGCCAATCCTACCCTCAATTTACCTAATTACAAACACATTGATAGTGACGGGTCTGGTGTAATTGATAGTTTAGATATAGATGCTATTAATCTCAATTATGGTCAACAATATACCCGCACCTCTAACTTCTCTCTTCAAGGTAATATTCCTTTCTTCGTTACCTCTGGCAACGCAATGCCTGGAGATAGTCTTACGCTAGACGTGCATCTTGGAGACAGTCGTTATCAAGTAGTAGATGCCTACGGAGTTGCCTTTACGATTCAGTATGACCCTGCTATTGTAGATTCGATTCAGACTAGTATCAATTTTGATAATTCTTGGCTAGGTTCTGATTTACTATCGGTACAAAAAAACTTCAGCAATCGAGGAGAGCTCCAAATAGCAGTTACTCGAAAAGATAAAACACCAATTACAGGCTGGGGTACACTTGGACGACTTTCCTTTACCATTCGTGATGATCTCATCATGAGCAGAACTAATAATACTGATACCACTGTAACATTACCTCTGACTATAGGTGCTGTACGATTGATAGATGAACGAAATCAAGAAATTGGTACCAATAGAAGCACTGGAGTAGTTACACTATCCCCTAAAATGAATACTCAGGAAATTTCTTTCTTAACAGAAGGAATACATGTCTACCCCAATCCTACTACTACTAATCTTTATATTAGTAGCGAAAAATTCTTTTTGGAGCAAATTCAACTTTGGAACTCAACAGGGCAACTTGTTTACCAAAAAAGAGCAACTAATGGCCTCAATCAAAATATTACTACGGATCAACTACCACAAGGTGTTTATATCATAAAAGTACAAACAACTGGTGGTATATACACCCAAAAAGTAATGGTTCTGAAGTAGGGGAAATCAGAACTGTGTATTGCTGCGAGTACTACTAATATCAAGTAGTACCTCGCAGCTTTTCAGTGACTTGATACTAGTATTTATATCATGCCCCCTCTTTAGAGCATGTTGAAATAAAATACTGCTTAGACAACAAATATTATTCACAATAAAAGAAGTGATTACAAATCTATTCTTAATAACGTCTAATACCCTCTAAAAAAGTCTACTTTTAACGCCTATTCGTTAGAAGTAGACTTTTTTCTTTGTCCGATTTTTTTGTTCAGTTACTTTAGTCTCCGAAACGTATCAATGAAGTTGCTTAGTCTTTCTATTTATGTTTATAAACAAAAACACTAAACAGCATTCAATAATGTCTAATAAAAATATCTTTTCTGTTCTAACTACTTCAAATAGTTTTGTATTTTAGAAATACCATTCAAACTACCTAGTCTGTCCTATCATGAAAAAAATTAGTTTATACTTGCTTTTATTGCTGATACTATCTAGTTGTAATAATAACACATTGACACTAGAAGACGCTCCATTACGTTCCTCAGAAGTTGTCGAAATAGATACTGTTTTAGAAAAAAACACGCCTGATAAGCTAAATATGAATCACCATCAATTATTCATTGATACGACTTCTATACGTCCTCGTACAGCAACCTCTCCATTGAATTACAAAAAGAACCCTTCTACAATCGCCGCTGTAGAAGATATCATTCAGGAGCTCATAAAAATAGCTCCTGCTACAAGCATAAAGTTAACAGCGGGTTTCCCAACCAAATTTGTACCGATACACCCACATCAAGGAAGTTTTATACTTTATGACCGTTGTGACGGAATAGATCCTCAATACAAAATAGAGAAAGACAAAATACTCCAGTTTGGTCCACTAGAACTTTCTGCCTACACCATTGCTCAAGTCATTACGCAAACAGCAACTACTCTCCACTTACAACTCAATGCTCTTAGTAGCCAACCTGAAGCTGCAAAAATAGACTTCAAAATCACCAAGACAGACAATCCTTATATATTTAAACTCTTAGAGAATAACAGAACTACCTACTTAACCCCTCTCCATCATGCCAATCAATTTAACGTGCTAGTTAATCACTGCCCTAACCAAAAAGTAGCTGAATATACGAATTGGGACTAGGATAACTTAAGAGTATGTCTAAATAACTACTAATAGAGATACTACATAACTCTAGACTCTAATCAGATTATTTACATAAAAAAAGCATCTTCAGTTTTTCAACTAAAGATGCTTCCTATTTTCATAAATGTATTTTCGTCTTAAGAAGACATTTCGGATAACATGCGAGCATGTGTAAACGAATATCCTGTAATCATTGCATAGCCTGTAAACAACATAATGTGAAATGGTAGCATTCCATAAATACCATTCATTACCGACAATACAATAGCTGCCAAGTAAAATAAAGCCAAACAAGCTTCCAATATAACCATTGGTTTAATGCCTTTTTTCATATACTTGTTAGCTGCCCAATTTGGCTTTGCAACTGCCTTATTTTTATTCTGCTTTTTACCTTCGATATTAAATTTAGGTGTACGAACGAAAGGTGATTTTTTACCTCTATAGCCTTCTAATGCAGCTAAAGCATTGTGCAACGCCATTCCCATTGACAAACAAAGGAAGAAAGGAAATTTCACAATAAAAGTCGAGAAAGTTTTCGCCGAGAATCCTCTAGTATGTTCATACGAAAGGAAGAAGAAAATAAAGACCATTATCATATTCAATGACCCCATTGCTGCGTATTCCAATATATGACTGTACGCCGAAGTTCCAGTAGCCGTATGCTGAATATATACCAATGGTACACTACTAATAGATAAAGAAAGGATACAGATAAATATTCCACTATTCATCAAATGGAACACGGCATGCAATTTATCAATGAATTTGACATTTTTGGCTTTCATAACCCTAGGAAGGTTCTTCACTGCACATTCTGCTGCCCCTTTAGTCCAACGAAACTGCTGTGATTTGAAAGCAGGCATTGCCACGGGAAGCTCTGCAGGAGTCACTACATCAACCAAATACTTAAACTCCCATCCTTTCAATTGAGCACGATAACTCAGATCTAAATCTTCTGTCAAGGTATCTGATGCCCATCCACCAGCATCTTCAATACAACTTTTTCGCCACAGACCTGCTGTACCATTAAAGTTAATAAAGTGTCCTGCCAAATTTCTTCCCATTTGCTCTACTACAAAGTGAGCATCTAATGCAAAAGCTTGCATTTGTGTAAAGAAAGAAAAATCTTTATTCATGTGCTCCCATCTAGTCTGTACTACCCCAATTTTTTCTTCTCTAAAGAAAGGTATCGTACGGTTCAAAAAGTCTGAATGAGGAATAAAATCAGCATCAAAAATAGCAATAAATTCGCCCTTGCAAAAAGTCAGACCGTAAGCCAGAGCTCCTGCTTTGAACCCTTCGCGATTATCTCGCTGAATGTGCTGCATATCCCATCCATAATGAGCTAATTCCTTTATTTTTTCGGCAATAATTTTAGAGGTTTCATCCGTAGAATCATCCAATACTTGAATCTCAACTTTGTCCTTCGGATAATCCATTTTGACAATAGCATCCAATAACCGTTCTACTACGTATAGCTCATTGTATACAGGGAGCTGTATCGTAACAAAAGGAACAAAATCGTCCTGCATCGGCAAGAAGTTTTTTCGAGCTTTATGCCTTCGCCACCAAAAGTCTAGTGCTAGATGTAGCTGCACCAAACTATAAACAAAGATAAACGCCAATGGTAGCACATAACATGCAATGATTACAATTTCCACAATTATTTATATTTTATTATAGTAGTAATAATTTTATATCCCGCGAGTAC
>CAYOJF010000043.1:23901-36247 GCA_964404215.1 uncultured Aureispira sp.
AGATTGTCCGGCACCGACAATTTGGTATTGTTTTCCGATGGCTGCAATAGTAAACTTTTTTAGTTGTAGTAATGGATGTTGTTTCTTCATAATATTTACATTTTAATGTTTTCTTCTGTATCTCAAAACTACAATTATTTATATTTTATTATAGTAGTAATAATTTTATATCCCGCGAGTACTGTTCCTTTGATAGTACCTGATATTTTTGAATGACCAATTCTATTTCGATAAGAAACAGCCACTTCCTTTGCTCTAACCCCTAATTTAGCGGCTTTTACCTGCATTTCTACCGTCCAACCATATGTTTTGTCTTGCATATCAATCTGGCAAAGTGCTTCGTATCGTATGGCCCTGAAGGGTCCTAAATCTGTATATTTCACTCCATACATCCATTTGATTAAGGTTGTTGCCAACCAATTACCAAATATTTGTTGTGGAGTCATTGCTCCTTTTTCTCGTTTACCCAAATTTCTAGATCCAATTACCATATCCACTTCTCCATCCAATATAGGAGCGATCAGTAATGGAGCTTCTTCTGGATAATCTGAATAGTCTGCATCCAAAAATAAAATAATTTCTGGCGGTTCAGACAATGTTGCTACATATGCTAGCCCTTTAAGACAAGCATTTCCGTATCCTTGCAAAGGCTGTTCTACTACCGTAGCACCTGCCTCTTTGGCGACTACTGGCGTTTGGTCATTTGAGTTATTGTTGACCACAACAATTTCTCTTACCCACTGCTTTGGTATAGCTTGAACTACCTTACCTACTGCATTTTCTTCATTGTAAGCTGGTATGACAACTATAACATTTTGAGACTCTGTACGCATTATTAAGTATAATTAAAAAAATAAATATGAATAGAGTCATTTTTTTCTGACCCAGATAAAGAGTAAACAAACAATCTACTCTATCATTACTCTCTGAACAAATGAATTACTTAATAATAACACAAGGGGACTGGGGTTAAATGTGCCGCAAAAGTAGTGAGAAATTTATATTTTTCCACTACTTTCTACGAAAATTGACTTTTATAATTGCTAATTTATTTTTATTCCAATACTATTTATCTACTATTTCTCCTTTAAGTCCGCCTAACTTTCTATATATTTGTTAGGTAATCAAGCCTGCTAATTCATACTAGATAGTAGACATTATCATGAATAGTTTATCTACATAAAATGCTAACTCATATTACAGTTTATTTTAGAATGAAAAAACTAATGCTGATTATCCATACTAAATTCTTATTTTTAGAATACTAAAATATTACTACCTATGCTTTTTCCTCTTATTGCTATTGTTGCAGGTATTCTTGCTGCTTCGACCGTTGTTATTCAAAAATTACCTGATGCTGCTGCTACGATCGAAAAGATCAAAAAATATGAAGCTTTCATTGGTGCTGGAGCATTAGTAATGTCTCTTCTTCAAGTTTTTAGTGTAGGCAAAATGATGGGCAGCATCACCGGTATGGTTGGAATTGCTTGTATGGTCGCTTGCTTTATCTTAGGATTTGTACTAGGATTTCCAGTTATCCAAGAACTGATTATTGAAGAAATGACCGAAGCTAACCGAAACAAAGCAGATGAGTTTTACCACAAATTAACCCCTTATAAGGTGACGGCAGGATTAACAGCCATTGGTACTGGTATTTTCTTGCTAATATTCTAAACCTATGCCCAAGTCTATTTCTTGTTCTTTATTGCTACGCCAACTCGAACGACTTACTCTACGTATATCGGAAATAACCACTAGAGATTTTAGTGTATTGAAAGAAGAACATCTCAACTGGAAATTTGAACATTCTCAGTGGAGTATTGCTCAATGTATAGAGCATTCTAATAAGTTTTTAGAATATTACCTTCAGCCAATAGAAAAAATTATTCTACTACAAAAAAAGAGAAATACCCCTCCTACTCCTTCTTATAAAAGAGGTAAATATGGGAAGTATGGTATCAAGATGGTAAGGATCACCAAACAGAATAAGATCAAAATCAACCTAGATAGCCGTAAAGGTTATCAGCCTACCCCCTCTCCGATTTCTAAAACTAAATTTGATCTAGAATTAGGAAAATTTCATAATCAACAGCAAGCATTGCTGAATATCATTCAGCAATCTCATACGCTGCCTTTGGGCAAAACTAAAATTCCTTTTAACTTTTGGGGATTCTACAAAATCAAGCTAGGAGATCTCCTCCAAATACTCGTTTACCACACAGAACGACATCTAGTTCAAGCCCAACGAATTCTCTATCATGATAATTTCCCCTCACAAGTAGAAAGATTTTAGGTTTATTTGTTTTACATTTGTTAGACATTGTTTAAACTAATAGTAGTTCTAATACAGCAATGTTAATTTAGAACGTACCTAGTTTACCAAACATAAAAACTTTTCTCATATCATAAAGCACTAATAATATGGAATTGCGTAACGATTGGACTCATGACGAAGTAGCCGAAATATACAATAAGCCTATCTTGGAATTGATTTATGAAGCCGCAACTGTGCATCGTAAGTACAATGATCCTAACGAAGTACAAGTATCTACACTTCTATCTATCAAGACAGGAGGATGTCCCGAAAACTGTTCTTATTGTCCACAATCTGCTCACCACAGCACTGGCGTAGATGCTGAAAAAATGCTATCCTACGATGAAGTAATGACTAAAGCTAGTATTGCTAAGCAAAACGGGTCTACTCGTTTCTGCATGGGAGCTGCTTGGCGTAATGTAAAAAATAATAAACAATTTGACCGTGTCCTTGATATGGTTGGTGGAGTCAATTCGCTAGGAATGGAAGTCTGCTGTACACTAGGAATGTTAACTAAAGAGCAAGCAATCCGCCTCAAAGATGCTGGGCTTCACGCTTATAACCATAACCTAGATACATCAGAAGGGCATTATGCCGAAATTATCACGACTAGAACTTATCAAGATAGACTAGATACTCTAGAGCATGTCCGCAAAACTGGATTGAATGTTTGTAGTGGAGGTATTATTGGTTTAGGTGAATCTACTGAAGATAGAATCACGATGCTATTTACTTTGGCTAACCTTCCTAAGCATCCAGAATCTGTTCCTGTCAATGCTCTAGTAGCCGTAGAAGGGACACCACTAGAAGATCAAGAACGTGTTTCGGTCTGGGATATGGTTCGTATGATTGCTACTGCTCGTTTAATTATGCCTCAGTCGCAAATTAGATTGTCAGCAGGACGTCAAGAAATGCCTGTCGTAGAACAAGCACTCTGCTTTATGGCAGGAGCGAGCTCTATTTTTGCTGGCGAAAAACTACTAACGACCCCTAATCCTGATGTTAATCAAGATAAAATGATGTTTGAATTATTGGGTTTACATCCAATGGCCGCCTTCAAAGGGAAAAAAGAAGAAATTGCAGCTACTGAATTTTCTTAGAATATCGCAATTGATCATATTAAAAAAAGGGCTTTCTCGATCGAGAAAGCCCTTTTTTAATCTTTAAATTTCCCCCTAAATATTACGCATTTTTATCGCCTCCAAAAAAGCGTTTGACACCTACAAAAGCAGTAGCGGCACCAATAAGAAGAAATTTCCAAAATTTCAATAGTATAGCAAAAAAACCAGCTTTAGCTAGTACTTTACCAGCTATCAATCCGCCTATACCATAAGCAGCTACTTTATCCACACTACTATCAAAGTTTTCATACTTTTTCCCTTCTATAAAATCAACACTACTCAAAATAGTGTTAATATCTTGTTCAAAAATAGGCAGTGCTGTCATGTCTCCAATTGCATTCAAATTGATAAACCCATTTCGCCCTAATACTCGGATATTATAGTTCAAAGTGTTGTAGTCACTAGTACCAAATTTAAGTTCTTTTGCCCAGTATAATTTTTTCGCCGTAGCGTCATAAAATGGTGGTGCTGCCCACCCTACTAATTCGATCTGCTCATATCCTTCTTTTATCCGAAGTTTGTTTTCTGCCTCTGCATCCTCTTGCATCGTCGCTAATAGCTCATCATAGTCAATCCCTGAAGCATCCGCATCGTCAATATAACCTTCATCCGAATAATCAATTTCGACCCCAAAAGATAAATCTGAGCTCAATGGTGACATAGCTGCGGGAAGAAGCATTCCCATAGACAACTCTTCTTGTGGAGGATTTCCCCACAAATCGGTCATTACATAATTTGTTTGTTCGGGATCTAAATACTTGTATCCTTCAGGGACTTCTAGTTGGGCTAGTTTTTCGCCATTTTTAGTCAGTTCGATAGAGCCATACTGATAAACAAAGTTAGCTTCAATACTATCCACCATTGCTTGATAAGCTAAAATTTCTGCTTCTGTTGGACCTTCTTCTTCTGTAGTTGCTTCTTGAGCATAAGTGAGGGAGGTGCATAGTAGTGTCATACACCAGAGTGTTACTTTTTTCATATTGGAGTGATTTTAATTATTAAATAAAATCAAAGATAAGAAATAGGATACTATTTATGAAATGCTCTTACTTTCAATGAATTCTATTCTTTACTCTCCTAATTCTGCTGTACCCAAGCTCCATAACCACCATCCAGATCATAAATTTCTTTAAAACCTAGTTCTTTAGCTTTTTTAGCAGCTTTAGCACTACGTCCACCTTTGGCACAAAAAATCAAGATTGGTTTTTCTTTGTCGAGTTCATTCATCTTGGCATCAAAATCATCTGCCAAAAAATCAATATTGACTGCCTTTGTCTTTTTGTTATTACTAATCGTACCAGCTTCATATTCTTGAGGTGTTCTGACATCAATCAGTTGAATATGATCCGTCGCTTCAATTTTGGTAGCAAATTCGGTACAGCTAGAAAGTTTTACCCCTTCTGTTGTCTGGGCTTGACAAGAAATTAAAAGAGAGAAGAGCAATAGTAGTGCAACTAATTTCATTTTTTATGTATTTTTGTATTTTAAAAATAAGGACAAAAATAATGAAAAAAATAATAGCAATTGGCAACGACCATGCAGGAGTTGACTACAAGAAAGAAATAATAGCATTACTGGAACAAAAAGGTTATTCCATATCTAACCATGGAACAGATCTTACAGACAGTGTAGACTATCCTGATTTTGCTCATCCAGTAGCTAGTGAAGTAGCGAATGAGGCAGTTAGTCTTGGAATTCTTATGTGTGGCAGTGGCAATGGAGTCGCTATTACTGCAAACAAATACCAAGGTGTACGAGCAGCATTATGTTGGAATAGTACGATTGTACAGCTTGCACGTCAGCACAATAATGCTAATATACTCGCTCTACCAATCCGTTTTATATCTAAAGAAGAAGCTCTTCAGATGGTGACTGTGTTTTTGGAAACAGCATTTGAAGGGGGGAGGCATGATCGAAGAGTTCAAAAAATCAACCGTTCATAAAGCAATTTTGGCTTGATTTTTGATAAAAGGCAAACAACAACTTATTATTACACAATAAAAATAAAATTATGAAAAACGTACTATTCTTAGGACTAATGATGACCCTATTTGTTTTATCTTCTTGTACAACAGAAGAAGACTGTACTGCTCCAGCTGTAGAATCTAACATTGTTGGAACTTGGTCATTTATAGGAACAAGTAACACTTTTGAATTTTTTGCTAACGGAACATTGGAAGATCCTAGTGATGAAGTATTTAGCTTTGAGTTCAATGGTGTAAAATATACAGAGAAGACTTACTCTATTAATTCAACTTCTGATACTTTGACTGTAGTTGCTACAGAGCCAAATACAAATAACTCAGCTGATGCTCAGTTTCCTATTGTAAAGAACGAGTGTAATACTATTACACTTAGTGTTGCTAGTATCAGTGCACCAATGCAGCGTCAGTAAGATATTATGATGACTACATAAAGAAGTTGTTATATTAATAACTTCAATAAAAAAACGGTTGGTTTCTTTTGAAACCAACCGTTTTTATTTATTTCTGCAATTGTACTACCCAATTTCCATCTTGATGCAAATAACCAACAGCATCTCCCCGTTCTACTCTAAACAAGTTATCTCCTACGTATTCTACGTGCTCGTATACTGGTGGTATAATAATATTTCCTTCTACATCTACTACGCCTCTCAATCGATGCACGGCTACTCTAGCAGTCCCCTGCTCAAACGGTTTAATATCATCATACTTAGGAGTCACTACCTGTATCCCCTTCTTATTAATCACTCCCCATTTCCCTTTGATTCGGACAGGTGCCATATCGAACTGAAAGGCGTGTGCTTTTTCAAAATTTACGGGAGTATGACGTTTAGTATCTTCATGTACAAAAAAGTATTGGCTAGAATATTTTTTGACTAATGCCAAGCCCCCACTAATAGCTACAATTGATTTGTACTTAATGGGAATAATTTCGTTCCCTAAAGTATCGATGACTCCGGATGTATTATAGTTCTGATAAACTACCGCTCTATTGTCTAAAAAAGGCTCTACTTTAAAATACTGTGGTGCTACTATTATTTCTCCTTTAGTGTTAATATAACCTCTTTTCCCATTTTTACCTCTAAAGGCAGCTCTGCCCCCCGAAAAAGATTGCAATTGATCAAAATCTCGCTTGGGTACTATTCTACCTAAAGTGTCAATAAAAACAAAGTTCAAATTCACTTTCCCAATTTTACTACCTGTCAATGCTTGTACACGAGCTACGGCATAACCTTCCTGATAATCTCGGATAATCCCAAAAGAAGTATTTCCTAGTAGCTTGCCCTCTTTACTCAGCATTCGGTACTTATCTCCAATTCTAACTTTAGCAATCCCATATTCATTGAATGCTTCAATTTTTTTGATGCGTCGCTTTGGTCTCATCACTACATTTCCTTTCTCATCTATTAGCCCCCATCCTTTTTTACGAATATAAAAAGCAGCTCTACCTTCCGAAAAATTAGTAACTCGACTATATTTCCCTTTGAATAATAACTTACCTGATCGGTCAATGTATCCTTTGTATCCTTTCGGCAATGCTACCCAAGCTTTTCCTTCTTTGAAATCACCCATCTGAAAGTAGATGGGCTCTATTACTTCTTTTCCTTGTTTATCAATTACCCCCCATCTACTTTTGGCATAAACAGCTGCTCTACCTTCACTAAAGTCATGCACAAGCCTATATTTGGATTCTACTACTACATTTCCTTTTTTATCAATAAATCCCCATCTCCTAGAAGGACTGCGGACTGCAATCCGATCTTCGACAAAGTTTCTAATTTTGATATATTCCACTGGTACAATAATATCCCCGGCTGTATCAACCGCTCCATAAAAAGTCTGATTATCTGTAATTTCGAACAGACGTTTTTCTGATTTTGCCAAATAATCAAACCCATCATAAGTTGGGGCTATAATTTCGATTCCTTCCTCATCAATTAACCCCCATTTATCTCCTTTTTTAACCATCGCACGGTCATTCGAATAATCCTCTACTAAATCATATTGACAGTTGACTGTCAAATTCCCAAAAGTATCTACAAACCCCCACTTGGCTTCTCTACAATGCAATTGCCCCTCTTTCTTAAAAATAGTATGAAACCTAGGGTTACCATCGTCAAACTGATACCGACACAACCATCCACTGTAATAAGACTCCGCCGACTGTAAAGGGCGTTTGATTAGATTGTGATTGTCAACATCCATTCGCCCTACCTTAGTACATCGAGCTTTTCCCTCTACAAATTCACCGATATGTACATATTTTTTTTTGAGTACTCGCCCATTACGCTCTATCAATCCACATTTCCCACTCACAAAAACAACTCTAGCCACTGGTAAGCCCTTATCTTTAAAATCAGAAACTCGAATATCTAAAAACTCCCGTCTTGTCACTGGCAGGCCTCTACTATTATTGAACACACCTAACACCTCATAACTTTTGAGATCAATATCTTTTGTTATTATCTTAGATGTTGGATTCTTTTTACGTTGCTTTACGATCGTAATACCAATATCTTTGTGTATATAAATTTCGTTGAAAGTAGGGACATATTTCCAAGCATCTCTCTGTATATGCCATAACCCCCAGAGTCCTGCCATATTATGATACCTCCATACCAAGCTATCACTGATCTGATTAGGATCTGGTTGTGCTGCTCTAGTAGCTCTATCACTACTACTCATTCGCCTAAAAGCATTAATTTTAATTGATTTGACATTCTGAAATCGGAGATCAGAATCTAAATTTCCCTCATCATCAAACCGAATAATTTTATGTGCGTCTGTCTTATCCTTGTAGCGTAAAATATTATGCTGCAGAACAACTGTAGCTGGCAAACTAGGAGGAATTACCACTTTCCCTTTTTGATTAATAATTCCATATTTGTCGTTAACTCGAACCAAAGCAACAACCGTACTGAATTTCGAAATATAATCATACTGAGCTGGCACTTCAACCTGCCCCATCGTATCTACAATTCCAGTTTTATTGTCTAAGCGGACTCTCCATCTAATACTATCCATTCGGTTGATAGCATCATATTGAGCTGTAATCACTACTGATCCATTATTCCTAATAATTCCTTTTTTGTTTTCTTTAGTCGTATACATTATTCTCGTAGCATCGAAAACCTGATAGCGTACTCCTACTCTTGTGACAATGGTATCTGATGATACATCATAAAGACTAATAATACTATCTTTTTCATTAACTAAAGTATACAAGTTATTTCGAAGTTCCATAAATTTTTCACAAATCGAATGCTTGCGAATAGAATTCGTATTAGGATCATATATTTGCCAGTATTGGTCCCGATAAGTCCAAATATTCCCTCCTTTTACCTCGATTTTCTCTTGAGCCTCTTCTAGCAATAATTCTCCTTTGGCATTGTATAGGTACTGATGCCCCTCTTCATTAATCGCTAAAACATAAGCTGTACTCAATATTTCAAAACGACTATACTTAGGTTCAATCAATACTCCTTGCTCTAGGTGTGCTAATCCAACTCCTGCTATTTCTGAAAAAGAGATATACCCATTTTTAAGAAAATTAATCTCTCCTGGCATTCTTTCTAGTACCACCTCTTCCTTGGTATTAATAATCGTCCACTTATCTTCCTTTTTGACGGCAAATAAACCTCTTCCAGTATGATTCATAAAAGGATACCGACAAGGAATTACTTCCACTCCATTACTATCTACCACTCCTAATAAATCATTCTTCTGTACCAGTGCGTAACCATCCTCAGAGAAGGCAGCTATATATTGGTAAGTTGCTCCCACTACTTTTTCCCCTTTACTATTGATTAAGCCATAACGATCTTGTTCTTTGAACGAATACAAAGAATCTTGCCCCACCATTAGATGAGATAGAAACATGAAAAATATCATCGAGAATAGTCGCTGTAACATAGGCTTGATGTAATTGAAATTATAAAATAAGGCAATAGAGATTATCACGTATCAATTTACGAGAGAACAAAAAATTAATAGCAGTTGGTAGTACACTCCATTAGATATTAATGGGGTCTCGTATTTAGTCGTTACTCTATTTGTGATAATGTCTACTGCCTAGAGCATGTTTAAAAATTAACTTCAAACTGCAAATGCTTGATTTAGAATTTAATTCTCAAACATGCTCTTAGGATATAATAAATATAGTGTAGACTATCATTTTTATGACAGGAATGTTTTTAGCCTATCTATATAAAAAGGACGTCTATAACTCCATTTATTATATCCGTCCTTTTTGTAGGTGCTTGCTCAAAGTGAATACACTAGCTAGCAATAGCCGTCTGAATCACTTCATCTAAATCCGCCATATTATCAATTCGCATGGGGGTTAGTGTCATATTAAATGGTACTTTTTGTTTCGTATTTTGAACTTTTGCTAAATCAATGGCAGCAAAATCTTCTGATGAAAAGACTGCTACGGAACCATCATTCAATACTGCTATCAAAGCATTTTTTTCATTAGGATTGAATGAAAATTTATCAATAGTCATTCCGCTGTAACGGATAACAGAACGTCCATGACTAGCAATCAAAAAATAAGAGTAATCATTTCTTTTAGCACTTTCTTTGTCATTATCTACCAGAATATCTGGCTGGAAACGAATACGATTAGGATTCTTCCAAACATCCCAGTTATAAATACCAAATCCGTTGATTTGGAATGCTCTATTAATGTCAGACTCTTGTGCCAATTTGGCTCTTCTTTCTTCTTGTTCTTTGATAATTTGGGCAATTTCTTTTCCTTTAGCAGCATTAAATTGAGCCAATGCTTTTTTGTAATCACCATCACCCAATATAGGACGAACTGTAGTTTCAAATACTTTTCCTCCTTCTTCTGGAATCAATTTCAAATTATAAAAACCATCACTACGTTGTTCTAATTTTACATCGTCCCAGTTCGATTCAAATACCCAGCTTGACTTTTCTGGGTCTGGTCCAATTCCTGCATATTCCCAGATAATATCTTTGTAGGCTTTCAATTCTGCAAAGCGACCATAATTTACTTCCAATTCAAAGACATAATTCTTAACATCCTTACGACAACGAGGTTTTTTCCCCTTGGCAGCAGCAATCTTACTCTCTACTAACTTTAGCTTGTTTTTCTTTTCTGTGTTAGGAGTCGCTTCTGCTGTTCCTAGATCCTCCCATCGACAATCTTTAGGACCTAGAGCATAAAAATTAAATTCATCTCCATCATTAAAAGAAGCCAAATTGACATTGATATCTTTGTCTTCTTTTACAAAAATTTCTTTCCCATCTTGTTTTCCTTTGATTTCAAACATACCTGCCGTTTCCATATAAGATCCATCATCAGGATTGTGCATTGGTATACCACTCGCAACAATATCTGTTGCATCATGAAACTCCCTAAACTGTATTGTCACTTCTCCCTTCAATGGTTGGCCATTTTTATCTACAAAAGCGTCTGCTGGAATTTCGATGACACTCCCTGTAGTAGTCGTCAGGCGTGCTCCTTCTTTTACATTTACTTGATAGTCTACAAATGGCACATCCAACCCTGTAATCGGTGGAGCTACCGCTAATTCTGATGTTATCTGTTCCACTGGCGGGGTATCCTCTGTCGTGGTTGCGGTTGTTGGGGTATCACCATCGCAGCTAATGGCAAAAAATAAGCTACCTGATAATAATAAGGTACAGAGTCCTCTAAAATTACTTTTCCTTTTCATATCTAATCTTGATTCAGTTTTAGAGCATGTCTAAATTTATCTTAATTCGTAATATGAAATCTCTTTTTCCACTACTTATTGCCTATTTTTGAGTCAATAACTAAGGCTATTCACTCAAAAATGAGGCTCAATTAGCAAAAAAACAGTACTCATATTATCAAAAAACATAATTTTAGACATGTTCTTAGTATAATTGCTATAACATCATCATAAGAGGTATCTGATAAAAAAGATACAGCTTTTAGATTTTTTTCAAAAAAAAAAATTCAAGACCTCTATTCCATCTCTGTGCTACTCTTGCCAGTCAGCCAAAAGTTGCTCTAAGATTTGAGGGTTCTTTTTGAGATAGTAATGCCAATAATAACTGGCAAAAAATACAATCTTGCTACCAAATTTCCCTGGCTGATGAAAATGTACCGTTACTTTTTTGAAAAACAATACTTTGGTTTCTTCCACTTTCGCAATAGAGTCAAATGTATATTGATACGAATTTTTAAAATTAGACACATAAAGATGGGTAGTGTCCATAGCGACCCACTTGATAGCACCAAAGAATAAGTAATAAATAGCGATAAAAGAAAGAGCAAAAGACAATACCATCAGTCGAGCCGATAGAGGGGTAAAAGGCTCTCCAATATTCTCTAAATCTATTCTAAACATCATCACGGTTGCTCCTATCAGAAAACAAGATAAAAAAGCAGGTAAGAGAAGCTTGAGGGATAAAGTCCACTTAGAAGATACAACTTGCATAAAATGAATTAGGTCTTATTGAATAAAAAAAGACATCCAACTAATAGCTGAATGTCTTACAAAAGTACATTTTTTTTCTAGGAATAATGGAATTCTTGTTACCTGCATATTGAAAATATACCAGAGATTCCCTATTATTAAATCCTAATTAAACCTGGTTGTTTTCTATTTCAGGACAAAAAAATAATTCCCCTACTTCAATACAATGAATTTACTAACATAAAAAACATACTACATGCATTTTATTAAAAAAAGCAAAGGAAGAACGTCTCCCCCCCTTACTAGCTACATAAGGACCATCACTCTGACTACTACAAAAGAGTGAAGTCCTTCTCTAGCTGAATTTTAGTTTACTGTATAATCAGTTCAAATAGTTAAGCTATTACTTTTATTATACTTAACCTATATCATAAATTTGTAAAAAGCAAAGGAAGAACGTCTCCCCCCCTTACTAGCTACATAAGGACCATCACT
>CAYOJF010000043.1:36347-39172 GCA_964404215.1 uncultured Aureispira sp.
AAAAAGCAAAGGAAGAACGTCTCCCCCCCTTACTAGCTACATAAGGACCATCACTCTGACTACTACAAAAGAGTGAAGTCCTTCTCTAGCTGAATTTTAGTTTACTGTATAATCAACTTGAAGGTTTTAAGTAAAACTCCTTCCCTTTGTACTCGAACCGTATAGTTCGCTGCAGGCAATCCGTTCGTATCCAATGATATAAATTGTTGTTTAGATACTATTTTATCCAATATCACTTGTCCTACATTATCAAAAACGGTTACTTGTATTACCTCCTCTGGCAACTCTTGCAATTCAATTGTTACTTGATTGGTAGCTGGATTAGGATAAAGTGTAATTTTATCCACTTTTCCTTTGACTTCTAGAGCTCTTACGACGGAATAGCTGTAAGAACCATCATAGTCAATTTGCTTGATTCGGAAATAATGTACCCCTTTCACCAAATTAGGTACTTTATACTGATAGTACTGAGTCAATATAGTCGTACCAGATCCTGTTACTGTTCCAATTGTTTCAAAGACAGGAGTTCCTGTAGTTGGTGCAGCATGCTCGACTTCAAAACGGTCATTATTCAACTCTGTCGCAGTCGACCAAGCCAATTGTCCTAGATTAGTCCCTTTCAGTGCAGCATCAAAGGATAGAAACTCTACTGGCAAATCAATTACTATAATACTATAGTCTTCTACTTCTCCATTGGTACGTGCTCCCCCTGCATCTGTTGCAGCAAAGGCATCATCATCTGCACGTAAACGAACATTAACCGTATCTGTTCCATTATATCCAGCTGGTACACTAACCGTAACTACCGCCACTGCTGGACTAGCTGTTACTCGAGAACCATTATAAAATTGTTCATAAGTACCATCATTGTCCCAATCAATCCAAAGACCATAATACACTACGTCTGGTTGGCTAGAATTCACCGTAATATTCAAATCAAAAGTCGTTCCTCCTAGTACTCCTGTAGGGAATTCGCCAGAGTTGTTACCAACAGTGATTCCATCATCAAAATTATCCATTGCCAAGGTTGCATTTTCAAAGTTGGTCTGCATCCCTACCCATACATCCGTAGTACCATCTAGTGCATTGTTACCATCTACATCTAACATAGCTCGGTGCCATGCAACAGGATAAACTGCTGGAGCATCTCCATAATCTTTATTGACTTCTAGTATCGTAATGTATACTGTAGCCGTATCACAGGCTTGAGGCACACCATTATCACAAACACTATACAGAAATTCATCATTTCCAACAAAGTTAGGATCATTAGGTGTGTAAGTGTAGGATCCATCTGGATTCAACACTAATGCACCATTCGTTGGACCAGTTACAAGACTTACTCCACCTACTTGGCTATCCCCCTCTACATCACTGTCATTAATCAGTACATTACCAGCTAAAACATCTCCTTGATCAATCAGCCCATTATCATCATTAGCATTAGTAGTGTTGATTACCAGTTCAGGTAATACCTGTATAGTAACCGTAGTCATTTCACAAATTGGAGGGGTAGCTGTGTCACAAGCAGTGTACTCGTAAACTACCTCTCCTGTAAAACCTGATGAAGGTGTGAATGTGTACGTGCCATCAGGATTTTGTGTAATAATTCCTGCATCTGTTACCGGATTACCATTAGCATCTATTCCCCCTGTAGGAACTGGACTTCCTAGAGGTGCATTAGTATCAAAAAGACCATCTCCATTAGTATCTATACCAATAGTACCTACTACAGTCAGAGGATCTCCATCAGGATCGGTATCATTTGCTAACACTTGCCCTGCTACTGGATTAGTACCATTCGTACTATTTACATCTGGTATTGCATTGACAGCTCCATTACTAGTTGTTGGTGGAGCCGCTACTGCAATAGTAACGGTAGCCGTATCACAAGCTACTGGAGTACCATCATCGCAAACTTCATAGATATAAATAACCTCTCCAATAAACCCTGCCGTTGGGATAAATGTATAAGTCCCATTAGGATTTAATATCAAAGAACCTGCATTTGTATTTGGTGTTCCATCTTGATTAACTCCTGCTACAATAGTAGATACACCTATTGGCACTAAGGCATCAGGTACACCATCTCCATCCGTATCTATTGTCATACCTGTTATGCTCTGATTATCTCCTTCTAGATCAAAATCATTAGCCAATACCTGTCCATTGACAGTTACTCCTACTGGAGTCGTATTGATATTATCAATGGCATAAGTAGTATTGATTTCTCTCCAATCACTTTCTCTCGTATTAGGGTTATCATTATTAGGATGTGAACTTCCTTGTTGTCCACTATTAGTTGGGTCTGTATTGACAATGTTGTTATCAAAACCATCAAGTAAACCATCTCCATCACTATCTACTAATCCGCCAATACCTGAACCCGCATTAGGGGCATCATTCCCATCTACTACACCATCTCCATTTGCATCATGTCCTTCTAATGAATCAGGGTCACCATCATTATCCGAATCTGTATCCACATTATCAGGAGTTCCATCTCCATCTGTATCCACAGGATCAATTCCTGACCCTGCTCCACCAAAGATAGCATCATCACTATCATAGGCATCATCTATTCCATCTCCATCTGTATCGTTACCATCTGGAGCTACATAGCCTACAGTAGGTTGTCCTTCAGTATTATCTACTATACCATCATTATCCACATCTATATCTAACCAGTCAGGATGATTATCACCATCTGTATCATCATTCGGATAATCATCAGGAGCTCCATCTCCATTGGCATCTACTCCCGTAGGAGTCGTTGCATTTCCTGTATTCTCTGCTATACCATCATTGCCAACATCCCCATCTAC
>CAYOJF010000043.1:39272-42235 GCA_964404215.1 uncultured Aureispira sp.
GCATTTCCTGTATTCTCTGCTATACCATCATTGCCAACATCCCCATCTACTACGTCATTGAAGCCATCTCCATCCGAATCTACAAAGTTGTCTGCTATACCATCTCCATCCGAATCTGTTCCACTTGACTCTACCACATCTGGAATTCCATCTCCATCCGAATCCAAATCTAATTGATTGAGGATACCATCTCCATCTGGATCACCTTCTGGATAACTATCTGGTACTCCATCTCCATTTGTATCTGCTCCTGTCGTCTGCTGGGCATTTCCTGTATTTTCTGCTATACCATCATTCCCAACATCCCCATCTACTACATCATTAAAGCCATCTCCATCCGAATCTACAAAGTTGTCTGCTATACCATCTCCATCCGAATCTGTTCCACCTGCCTCTACCACATCTGGGATACCATCATTATCAGAGTCTAAATCCAGATAATCCGGAATACCATCATTATCTATATCATTATTCGCTATAGCTGTTCCTCCATTATTCGTATCATAAATATCCGAAAGACCATCATTATCTGTATCTACAAAATTATCAACTATACCATCTCCATCTACATCTACCCCTCCTGCTTCGACTATATCCGGAATACCATCGTTGTCAGAGTCCAAATCGAGATAATCTGGAATACCGTCATTATCTGTATCGCATGTCGGTTCTTTAAATCTTAACTCATCTAAACCTATATACTCTGCATCTAAACAAGTTGTTCCTGCATTACCTATTTGTCTATTTGTTACATTTTCTGTCTTAATTGAAATATATGCCAAATCGGATAATACTACACTTAATCCAGATGTCCATGAAGCTGGATTTAAATCTAAAGATATCGTATGCCAATTACCTGTATTTACAAAAGCTGATACATTTATATCACGCTCTACTTGAGCTCCTGTACCATTTCGCAGCACAACTTTCATCAAACTTGTGGATATTGATCCTCCGCTATAAACACCATTAATCCAAGTAAACTCTAGTTGACCTCCTAATACATGAGACAAGTTAGTATTTATATCTACAGTATTCTCAAAATATATATTACCTGCCGTTACATCTGTCCATATAACATAATTAGAACTTGATGGAGGCGACGGCACACTAGAAAAATTACACCCTCCATTCGTTGTTGTACCTGACGCAGAATGAGTGAGTGAACCTTCAAAAGAAGATGTGTTATTATTATCCGCAACCCATCCTTCATTACTCGCATCAAAAGTAATTGTGTATCCTGGTAATCCAGATGGCAGAATACTACATTCATCAACATCTGGTATACCGTCATTATCATTATCTAGATCTATAGCATCTGGTACTCCATCACCATCTATATCCTGAGCTACAACCGTCGCCACTAGCATAGGAGAGAAAAATAAAAGTAGACTAATAAAAAAATTCATAATATTTAGTGTTTGTTTTTAGAAATAAAAATATTATCAACCCTTCGAATCTTTTGGAATTCAAAATCGTGGTGACATATTTTCATGCCACAAATATCATGAAATCTCCTTTCATTTTTTTCTAAAAAAAAGTATTTTTATCAAATTCAAAAACACTCAAAAACACACAAACCATTCATTACCAATAAAATACCCTTTACAAATAAAGAAAATTCTTTTTTTTTAGACACAAAAATATTTTCCCTATCTTAGTAAATTTCAGTAGATTTGTACAAAAAGTATGGAGAAATTATTTGCTCTAATAAAAGCATTAGAGAAAGAGGAGAAAAGAGTGTTTAAACGTTATGCTCAAGGTTTAGGCAAAAAGAATAATGATCGTTATATCTTAATTTTTGATGCCATTAATGCACAAGAAATTTATAATGAAGAGGCTATCAAAGAAGAGTTGGCGAATGTGGTAGATTTGAAATATTGGAGTAATACAAAAAAGACCGTTTATCAATTAATTTTGAAAAGTGTTCGAGTATTAGAAAAAGAGGAAGATGCTGCATCTAAAATACTAAACGGACTAAAAGACATTGCTTTTTTATACAAAAAAGAACTCTACAAAGAAACCCTGAAAGAGATAAAGAAAGTAAAGAAAATAGCCCTTACCTACCAACAAAATAAATATCTGCCAATCATCAATCAATGGGAAATAGATTTAGAAGGCCCTATCTTTAACTTTGCAAACTGGGAAAAATCTACTTTAGAACAATGGATGATAGACACCGAGCAATATCAAAGTCAATTGAACCGTGATATTGAATATAGTGTCCTGCGACACACTTTAGCTTTTTGGAGAGTAGCTAAGTATAAGAATACCGATTCTAATAAGAAGGATAAGGCAGCAACTATAGCACGTATAAAAGCCTCTCCTCTATTGGCTATAGCTTATGAGAGGTTGAGTTTTCGTTCTCGACTCAAAAAAAGAGGTTTGTTAACTGAAATTTATCATTTAGAGGGAGCTATCAAAAAAATGGTATTGCTATCCATAGAGCAAGTCAATGACTATAATGCTCACCCTCCCACACTAGAAAATGAATTCCCAATCTATTTTAGATATCTACAGTTTGCCATTCGATACTGCAATCGTTTATCTATGTGGGAAGAACTGGATCAGTTACTGGTCTTGCAAAAACAACTTGTTATTCCTAAAAAAGTACCTGGAATGCAAATTTCTAAAAACTTTACTCTGCTTGAAGTCTATTTGCGTCAAGGGCATTTTGATACCAATATCAAACAAGTTGACGCCATTAGACAACATCTACTTAAATATCAGGAAGTAACTACTGATATTCCTATTCCCATTTTTTACTATAGATTAGCCCTCTTTTATTTTGGAGCTAAAATATATGCTAGTTGCTCTGTATTCCTAAATCATATCTTACGCTCACCTCATATTGAAGCCACTTTCAAAACAGCTGTATTAATACTTGAATCTGTCACTATTCTGGAGCAAAAAGAATTTATATTATTGGAGTCTAAACTGAAAGGACTCTATTATTTTTTCAA
>CAYOJF010000044.1:0-40809 GCA_964404215.1 uncultured Aureispira sp.
GGATTAAATAAGCCTCTTTTTGGGTTTGATAGCAGCCTGTCCCCAATGAAACTTGTCCATGATCCTCACGGACGTGATGGGGGGGCTATCATGACTCAAAAAAGGAGCAATTAAATTCTAAATCAAGCATTTGCAGCTTGAAGTTAATTTTTAAACATGCTCTTAAAGTGTTGGATGAGCTACAAAATACTAAAAAACGTAAATACCTTACTATAGACATTTACGTTTTTTATAGATATAGTACAGACTCTTAATAAGAAAGTACAGTTTGCTTTTCTTCAACTTTAGTTTTGATACAATCCCAAAGTGCGATTCTTTTTTCTAGAGCTGCAATCGAAATGGCTTCAGCTTCTTCCCATTTAGCTTCATCTTCTTGGCAGAGTTCCTGAATCATTTCTAAAGAGAGAGGGCCATGCTCATCACCATCCACATCAATATGACGTTGAAGATAGTAGGTCAATTTATTGTATTGGTCTTGACCATTATTTTCTTTAGCTTGGTTAATAATCGCTAGAAACATGTCTGGAATAAGATCTTCTCTACCAAAGGTAAATGCTGCGGCAATTTGATGTGATTTTTCTGTCGCAATGACATCAAAAGTGAACTGAACAAACTCTTTGACGGCATCGGATATATCCAATTGATCAATTGCTAGATGAACACTATCTCCAGCTTGCAAGCAGGTAATGAAATGGCGTATAGGATTGGTATCTGCTCCCACTTGTTCCATTGCATCCAAGTACATCACAAAATGACTCTTAGGTTCACCCAATTCATTGAGATCACTCTCTTCACCCCATACGATTTCGTTAATGAAACGAGCTAATTTGGGATTGCCTTTGGGAATCCAAGGGAGTGCCGTACAGGTAAGTTGTTGTTGAAGTGCTTTGAGTAAAGACATGAAATCCCATACTGCAAACACATGCAATTCCATAAAAGTACGAATGTCTTCTATTTCTTTTAGGGTCGTGTAAAGTGGGTGAGTAGCCAGCTGCTGTCTCAGTGTAGAAATGCCAGTTTCTATCTTTTCAATATTTTCCATATTTGTCATTTGATAAAGTCTAATGAGTTCTATTTTTGTTGAAAATTACCATTCCATGTTTGGATAAGCACGTTGCATCCATTGCAATTCTGTGAGAATCAAACCAAGATGTTCCGTGTGTTTTCCTTGTTTTCCACCTTCTTGCATCCATTCTTCTACGGGCAATGTGAGGGTAGCTTGTTGCAGTATATTGGATACACGCTCATCAAATTTAGATTGAACCAAACTAAGATCTACTCCAATACCTTCGGCTAATAGCATCTGATCGATTTCATCTGCAATGAATGCTTCTCCACTATACATCCAGAGATCATCTAATGCTTCTTGTATTTTTTCGTGACTAACAGTCGTTCCGTCCCCTAGACGAATGATCCATTCGGCACTCCAACGGTAGTGATAGGTAATTTCTTTGATAGATTTTTTAGCTATGCCAGCTAGACGTTCGTCAGTACTAGCTTGCAGTGCTTCAAAAAAATGATAATTGAAGGTATCGAAAACAAACTGACGAGCAATCGTATAGGCAAAATCTTCGTTTGGTTGTTCTACCAATAGTAGGTTTTTGAATTCAGGAACATCTCTTAGATAAGCTAAGTCATCCTCGGTACGGTTTTTACCTTCTAGTTCTACCGCATATTGGTAGAGATTACGAGCATGACCAATATAATCTAGCGAAATGTTGGTCATACCTATATCTGTTTCTAGACTAGGACCATGTCCACACCATTCTGATATTCTGTGACCTAATATTAAAGCATTGTCCGCAATACGGACGAGATATTCAAATAAGGCTTGTTCTTTATTCATAGCGTATATTAATTGACACGATTAATTTTAAATTGAACTCTTCGGTTTTCTTTTCTGCCCTTTTCTGTTTTATTGGTTGCAATAGGGCTTTTTTCCCCGTAACCTTTGTATTCTAGGCGTTTTTGTGGGATGGCTTGTGTAAGCAGGTAATCATAAACAGCCTTCGCTCTATTTTTGCTCAGGGTATAATTGTAATTATCAGAACCTTTACTATCGGTATGCCCCCCTATTTCAATAACCATTTGGGGGTATTTGTTCAATAATTGGACTAATCGATTAAGTTCTAACGCCGCGGCTGGTTTAAGTTCGTATTTGCTGGTCTCAAAGAAAACATTATTTAGACGAATGGTTTGTCCATTTTTAATAGGATACAGTTCGATATCCATTTGTTTCTCTTCGTAATCTTCTAAATTAGTTAAATCTAAGTTTTGATTGATGGCAATGTAGCCTTCTGCTTCTGCCAAAAAACCATAGTTATCGCCAGAAGGCAGTACAATTTGGTAACGCCCTGTTTTTTTATCTGAGTTAGCCACTCCTAACTCTTCCTTACGAGATAGAGATTCATACAAAATATCAGCTCCTAAAGGTTCTTTCGTAATCGCATCAATAACACGTCCAGATAGTAGTAATACTGGTTTGGGCTTTTGAGCAGCAGTCAAAGGTAGACGGTAAATATCCGCTCCAGTATTTTCTCCATAACGAATAAAGTATGCAAACTTCCCTGAAGCAGGTAGGGTATAGTAGGCATCATATTTTGAACTATTGATCCCTAGTCCCATATTCTGAGGGACAGTCCAGTTAGTCCAACTATCGTCTAATCTAGTCGAAACAAAAATGTCGTTATTTCCATAACCAGGATGTCCTGAAGAAGAAAAATAAAGGGTTTTTCCATCAGCAGCCAAAAAAGGAGCTACTTCTGTAAATGTAGTATTAATAGTTGCTCCTAGGTTTTTGGGTATAGACCAATTCTTCTTTTCTTCTTGCCAGAAAGACACATAAATATCCTTTGCCCCAATTCTATCTGCACGCATGACACAAGATAGCATGGTCTTTCCATCAGAAGTTAAGAAATATTCCCCATAGTTACTTTGGTTTTCAAAATCTTCTATAGTGACTTCTTGTGGCATATTCCAGTTGGTGCCATTTTTTTCTGCAATAGAAATACCATTTCCCATTCTCCCATTAGGCTTGTATACATTGAGCAATAACGCTTTTTGGTTATCGGGTGTAATAGAAAGCATGGCACTACTCCCTTCATTATTGAGTGGTTCACCTACATTGATAGGAGTACCAATATTATCATTAGTATCAATATCAGCATACCAGATATCTTGAGATTTACGACCAATATTTTCTGGATGATTTTGGCGTACAAAATATAAACGCTTGCCATCTGGAGCAATTACAGGTAGCAGTTCATCGGCCTCTGAATTGATTGACTGAATAGGAGTAGGAGTGGGTGAAGCAGCAGGAAGACTAGCTACAGTATTAATTTTGACTTCTACTTTTTCTTGATGATTGCAAATAGCAATACCTCCTATTTGACTGTATCCTGATAGCCATTCAGTAGTCAGTTCTATTTTAACTTGCTGCACAGCATAGCTGGTAGGATCAATCGGATAATGGAAGAGCTGACTACCTAAACCACTGTCAGGTTTTACAGTTTTTGTATAGACTAAATGCTCTTTCCCTTCTGTATCATAGAGCCAAATGTTGCTGATGACATCTGTCATTCCTAATTGAGCGACTACAATTTGCTGTACAGCAGAAATAGGAGAGGCATAACCAAGGTGAATCCATTCTTTATTAGGATTATCTTTGGTTTTAGGCGTCCAGGCTTCTCTTGAGTTGACAAATTTATGTGTCACTACATTAGGAGAACCTACTGCTAGTTTGGCTCGATATTGTTTAGGATATTTGTTGAAGGCAAACTCAGACGAAAAACCAATGAGCTCACTAGCCCATTGTGTCGTACTTTCTTGTCCCAGAGCGGTAAGACTGCACCAAATTAACGTAAAAAACAAGGAGGTTCTGAAGAAAATCATTCTGTAGAGGGTAAAGTGAATTACATATGCCCAATTTCATCAGGAATATCATAAAAAGTTGGGTGACGATATACTTTACTTTTGGCTGCCTCAAACATATCACCTTCTTCTGGATCAGATGCAGTTACTTCAGCAGATGGTACTACCCAAATACTTAGCCCTTCGTTACGTCTAGTATAGACATCGCGTGCATTTTCGATCGCCATAGTAGCATCAGCAGCGTGCAAACTTCCTGCGTGTTTGTGGTGTAAACCAGCTTTACTTCTGATAAATACCTCCCATAGAGGCCATTCTTTTTTATTAGACATAGGTTAGATGTGTTTTATAAGAAAAGCATGAAGGAGTGTTACCTTCATGCTTTATAGTTCATTAGGAATGTATTAGTTAGCGGCTGCTTTAGCAGCACGTTTTTCAGCATGAGCCATAGCAGCTTCACGTACCCATTCTCCTTCTTTCCAAGCTTTTTTACGAGCCTTGATACGAGATTTATTGCAGGTTCCTCCACCTTTGACTACTCGCCAAAATTCATTCCAGTCCAGTGGACCAAAATCATATTGTCCTTTTTCTTCGTTCCATTTTAAATCTGGATCTGGAATAGTTAGACCAAGGTATTCTGCTTGCTTGACCGTCGCGTCCACAAATGCTTGGCGAAGTTCATCGTTTGATTTACGTTTGATTTTCCATGCCATAGACTGAGCAGAGTGTTTAGATTCTGCATCGCTTGGACCAAACATCATTAGAGAAGGCCACCACCATCTATTGAGTGAATCTTGAGCCATTTTTTTCTGTTCGGGCGTTCCTTTTGCCAATTTCATCATGATTTCATAACCCTGACGCTGGTGAAAGCTTTCTTCCTTACAGATTCTGACCATTGCTCTAGCATAAGGACCATAAGAAGCACGAGTCAACATAACTTGGTTCATGATAGCAGCACCATCTACTAACCAGCCTACTGCTCCCATATCTGCCCAACTGACTGTTGGGTAATTGAAAATACTAGAATATTTGGCTTTACCGGTATGCAATTGTTCAAATAGTTCATCTCTAGATGCTCCTAGTGTTTCGGCTGCACTGTAGAGATAAAGTCCATGTCCTGCTTCATCTTGTACTTTTGCCAATAGAGCCATTTTTCTTTTGAGCGAAGGTGCTCTAGTAATCCAGTTACCTTCTGGCAACATTCCTACTATTTCAGAATGAGCGTGTTGTGATATTTGACGAATCAATGTCTTGCGATAGCCATCAGGCATCCAGTCTTTTGGTTCTATTTTTATTTCTGCATCTACTTTTGCTTGGAATTTGTGTTCCAATTGTTCGATTGAATTTTCCATAATTGCTTTATTTTTAGATTGCTTGATTGTTCAATACTATAAGTGCCTATGTAAGCTTTGTTAGATGGGCTTCCTTACCAATACAAACAAGATAGCAGAATTTGAGTTCAATTTTTATTGAAAGTTCTATTTTATATTACAATTGAGCAATTTTTGACACTTCAGAACCCCTATTCTGATGATTTTGTGCCACCAATGATTTCAATGGCGGTATCAATTATTTTGTAAATATCATCCATAGTGGTTGTCGGGAGGTTATTATAATCTCGTATAATATGTGGATAACACTTTGTTGTTTGGCTACGAATTACTTTTCTGATTGTTTTCATGACCAGTCCTCTATGCTTATATTCTCCAGCTATTGCAAGCTGACTTTCATGTAGAGCACAATAGAGACTATATTTTTTATTAGTATTGTCATCTATACAGCTTCTGTCATCTTCTTGATTCCAGCAAGTGTTACAATCAAGATACGTTTTGCTGTTTTGTAGTATTTTTATTGCCTGTTGATTTTCTTCTTGGCTTTGAGCACAAAGACCAGTAATGAAAAATCCAAATAATAGAATTAACCAAAGTTTCATCTTGTCATTTTTAACGATGGAAGGCTATCCCTCTTCCATACCATGGAAAACATTCTGAACATCTTCATCGTCTTCAAAACGATCAATCAATTTTTCAATGTCTTCTCGTTGTTCTGGAGTCAATTCCTTTTTGACATTAGCAAAACGTTGTAGGCTAGCTTCTTCTACTTCAATTCCCATTTGTTCTAGGTGATTTTGCATCGTTCCAAAATCTTCATAAGCAGTATAAACATAGACTTTGTCCTCATTGACTTCTATCTCGTCTGCTCCTCCATCTATGAGTTCCATTTCTAGCTCTTCCAAATCTCTTTCGCCTAGAGCAAATACAAATTCACCTTTTCGGTCAAACATAAAACTAACAGAGCCAGAAGTTCCTAAAGATCCTTTTTCTTTAGAGAAATAAAAGCGAACATTAGCAACCGTACGAGTCGTATTGTCTGAAAGGCATTCTATAATAAAAGGAACTCCATGAGGTCCATAGCCTTCGTAGACAATTTCTTCTAAATTTTCTGCATCTTTGGAAGAGGCTCTCTGAATGGCTGCATCTACATTCTTCTTCGGCATATTTGCTGTCTTAGAGTTTTGAATGGCAATTCTTAGTTTAGGATTAGAATCAGGATCAGGGCCACCATTTTTTACAGCTAATGCGATTTCTCTACCAATTTTGGTAAATACTTTAGCCATTTGTCCCCAACGTTTCATTTTACGTGCCTTACGATATTCAAATGCTCTTCCCATGTTATTTTATATCTTCTAATAGAGAGGTTTTCTCTGTGATTATTAATCAATGAAAGGCTAAAATAGGCAATTTCATTTTTTATAGAAAGAAAATAGTAAACAATATTACATTTGAGTAGTTGGGTTGTCATATAAATCAACTTCTAGGAGAGATTTTGAACTATTGCATCGCGTAAACGTGTTGTTGAATTAATATTAAAATATAAAGATGAAAAAATTACCAGCCTTTGAGCTTAAAGATCAAAATGGAAATATAGTAAATAGCCAAACTTGGTTAGGAAGTCCAGTAGTTGTTTATTTTTACCCTAAAGACGATACACCTGGATGTACCGCACAGGCCTGTTCCTTTAGAGATAGCTTTGACGAATTTAAAGATTTGGGAGTTAATGTAGTAGGAATCAGTGCAGATAGTCCTGATTCACATGCTAAATTCGCCCAAAAATATCAATTGCCTTTTACATTGCTTAGTGATGAGCAAAATGAGGTCAGAAAACAATTTGGGGTTCCTAAAAGCTTTTTAGGTTTGTTGCCTGGTAGAGTAACCTATGTGTTTGACGCAGAAGGGAATCTGCAACATGAGTTCAATTCACAACTCAAGGCAAAACAACATATGGCAGAAGCATTAGCTAGTTTGAAGTAAATTGTTTATTTTAAGTGCTAATTGATTGCAAACAGAAGAAGGTTATTGTGACTCAGTACACAATAACCTTTATTGATAAAATAGCCAATGACCTATTTAGAAAAACTGAACGAAGAGATAGCGACTACCAAGACAGAGAAAAGTAGATTGCTACAGTTGTGTGTAGAGTTGGAAGGAATCGAAAACCGACTGCCAAGCAAACAGAGAGATTTGGCAAAAGCTGCTAAGCTTTTAGAAAAAGAACTAAAAGATGTCGAAAATTTAAAGGGACTCAGTTTTGTAGCTTTGTGGCAAACATTGATTGGGAATCGGAAAGAAAAGCTTTCGAAGGAAGAAGAAGAATATCTAGCTGCTAAGTTGGAGTATGAAGAGTTAAAAGAAGAGTTAGAAATAATGACTAATCGAAAAATAGCACTCTCTACCGTAGTTGTAGAGTATGAACAAATCAAGAAAAAAGTAGAACGATTATTGAAAAATAAAGAGCATTTTTTAATCTCTATGGAGATTTCAGTATCTTCTACATTGGAGCAGCTAGGAAACTTTGTAGAAAATAAGTCAGCAGTTGTTAATGAACTAGAGGTTGTTATTGAATTGGGAGAACAACTAAATCGTACTATGTTAAAGATGTTCAGTCTAATTGATAAAGTGCCGTCTCAGTATTTAAATATATATGATCACGCATTGAAAGCACATAGGCGAACACCTAATTACCATTATGCTGCTGCAATAACACGTATACAGTGCACTTTACCGAAACTGCAATATCAACTTAATAATTATGCTGACCAAATTAGAAAAATAGAAGCTAAAGTAAAAACAACGAAGCGAATTAATGTGAAACATTTTGAAATGTATTCTACTTATGTAACACGAGATATAGGGGCAGCACTTAAGAAAACAAAAGGTGTCAAAGAGGTAATAACTAAGACACAGCAATTGTTGAGGGAGTATCATGTCAACGAAAGTGGTATCCTTAGAAGGCTAGAAAGAGAACGTATTGATTTGATGGATAAATTTTAAATAAAACTATGCTTTCTATTTTTTCAGATACACATTATATGCAAGAAGCTCTCAAAGAAGCTCAAAAAGCCTCAGATATGGGAGAAATTCCAGTAGGGGCTATTGTAGTTTGTCAACAACAAATTATTGCTCGTACACATAATTTGACAGAGCAGTTGACTGATGTGACGGCTCACGCAGAGATTATGGCTATTACTGCAGCTAGTAAATATTTAGGGAGCAAATATCTAAAGGATTGTACCATGTATATTACTTTAGAACCCTGTGTGATGTGTGCGGGTGCATTAGCATGGTCGCAGTTAGGGAAATTAGTAATAGGAGCGAGTGATAATAAGCGTGGGTTCTTACAAATAGCACCTAAGGCATTGCACCCAAAAACAGTCATTGAACAAGGGGTTTTAGAAATAGAATGCGGTCAGTTGATGCAAGCGTTTTTTAGAAAAAAACGTTAAAAAATTAAGAAGTAGCTTCTGCTCTAGTATAGACACAGGTATCTATTATTTCTTGATAATAATCCTCATAAATAGGTAGAATCTTGCTCAATTCGAAAGTCTTTGCTTGAGCGAGTGCATTGGCTCGGAACTGCTGGTGTATTTCTTCACTTTCTAGTATTTTTATCGCATTATTTGCCATATCATCTATAGCCCCTATAGGAGATAAGAAACCTGTTTTTCCATGAATATTTACTTCTGGTAATCCTCCAGCATTGGATGAAATAACTGGAACCTCACAAGTCATGGCTTCTAGAGCAGACAATCCAAAACTTTCACTTTCGGAGGGCATCAAAAACAAATCAGAAATAGCAAGAAGTTCTTCAATAGCATCTTGTTTACCCAAGAAACGGATACTATCACAAAGATTTAATTCTCGACAAAGTACTTCCAAATTTTGGCGTTCAGGACCATCCCCAATCAAAAGCAATTTAGAGGGCATTTTTTTGACAATTTTGGCAAAAATACGAACGACATCTTCTACTCGTTTGACCTTACGGAAATTAGAAATATGAGTGATAATCTTTTCATTGTGTGGAGCAATCGCTTTTTTGAAATGATCCTTATTCTTTTTGGCAAATCGATCAAAGTCAATAAAATTTGGAATTACTCGGATAGAATTGGTAATCTCAAAAAACTTCAAGGTATCTTGACGAAGGCTTTCCGATACAGCTGTCACTCCATCCGATTTATTGATAGCGAATGTAATCGCAGGGGTGTAAGCAGGATCTTTTCCCACTAATGTAATATCAGTGCCATGAAGTGTTGTTACCGTTGGGATATAAATACCCTCATTGAGTAGTATTTTTTTTGCCATATAGGCAACCGAAGCATGAGGAATGGCATAGTGTACATGTAGTATTTCGAGCTGGTGGTATTTGACTACATCTACTAGTTTACTAGCTAGGGCGGTCTCATAAGGTGGATAGTCAAATAGTGGATAATTGGCAAAACGAACCTCATGATAAAAAATATTCTCATGAAATGAATCCAATCGAGCGGGTTGGCGGTAAGTAATGAAATGAACTTGATGTCCTTTTGCTGCTAACCCTTTACCTAGCTCTGTCGCAACTACTCCACTACCTCCATAGGTAGGGTAACACACAATACCAATTTTCATAATATGAATTATTTTGCTCACAAAGTAAGTATTATGTGGGCAGCTTCCAAAACTTTTGTAGATTTTAGGAGACAAACAAAAAAATCTAAAATTAGTTGAAAGTATGCGAACCAATACTAATATTTGGGTGTTCAAAAATTAAGAAAATAACTTTGTTTAAAAAATAAACTAACTATACTGTTTTATGAAAAATATAAATAAAAAAGAGTTGCATTCTTTTATTAAGGATGCTCTGTATGAGGATGTTCGTGACGGTGACCATACTTCTTTGGCTTGTGTACCATCATCTGCTCAAGGACAGGCGAAATTATTGGTAAAGGATGAAGGTGTCTTAGCAGGAATAGAGTTGGCAAAGGAAATATTCAATTATGTAGATCCAGCTTTTGAGATGGAGGTATATCTAGAGGATGGTGCTTCTATCAAATACGGGGATATTGCTTTTGAAGTAGCTGGAAGTAGTCAGAATATACTTAAGGCTGAGCGACTAGTGCTCAATGCTATGCAACGAATGTCAGGTATTGCAACTTTGTCTAGACAGTTTGTAGATGCTGTGGAAGGGTATGATGTTCAGATACTAGATACTAGAAAAACAACCCCATTATTACGATTTTTAGAAAAATGGGCTGTTCGGATAGGAGGAGCAACTAACTACAGAACAGGGTTGTATGATCGAATCATGATTAAAGATAATCATATTGATTTTTGTGGCAGTATTACTAAAGCAGTTATTCAGACGCAAAAATACCTCAAAGAAAAATCTTTAGATTTGGAAATTACACTAGAGGTACGGGATATGCAAGAATTACAAGAAGCATTAACCGTAGGACAAATCAATAGAATTATGTTGGATAATTTTGATACGACAACAATGCGTAAAGCAGTAGAATTGATAGATGGAGCGTTTGAGGTGGAAGCTTCTGGAGGAATTACTCTAGAGACGGTTAGAGGATATGCTGCAACAGGAGTCAATTTTATCTCTACAGGAGCATTGACACATTCCTTTCGAAGTTTGGATATGAGTCTAAAAAAATACTAATAAAAGGTATAACTACTGAAACGTATTGAGAAATGGGAAGTATTGATTATTTAAAATAGAGGATTCATAGCTTGAATAGGGGAAGAGGTAATGTTTTTAGACACTAACGATATATAAGATTAAACCTATAGTCGTAATGTGTACCCAGAATCTAGGATTACGGTAGATTAGCCGTCCTTTTTCTAGAATATCTTTTCCAAGTTCAATAAAAATAAGAGCAAATAGTAAGGTCAATACGATCATATAGATATAGATTTTTAGGTAAGTAATATAGACAATATAAATTTTACAAAAACTAGTCCAAAGAGGTGCTCTAAGCAACCTCTTTTTTTATAGATTTTGTAAATATAGAAAAGCTTTTTTCTATATTAGGATTCAATTTTTATTGAAAGTTTGTTAAGAGGTGTTAAAATTTTAAGAATTTTGAACATTGTTGTTTTTAGTTTAAATGGTTGGTTATCAGTGATTTGTTGTTTTTTTAATTGATGTAGTTACATTTATTTTTGTTTTGAAATATATAAAAAAGATTAAACAACTTGGTTTTTGTTTAAACATGGTGTATATTTGTTTCAACAGGTAAAAAGGTTGTTCAAGAAACTTTTTACTGACTTGAATTAAACAAAATATATTCTTTCAATATATCAAAAACATAAAGATATGGCAACTGTAAATTTTCAATCAGAACTATACCAATTAAAAGGAGTACTGCACAGTTTTGCTTATAAGCTTACCAAAAATCAAGAGGATTCTAAAGACTTGTATCAGGAGACTGCCTACAGAGCACTTATGAATGAGGATAAATTCAAAGCAGGAACTAATTTGAAGGCATGGTTATTTACCATTATGCGTAACATATTTATCAACAACTACCGTAAGAAAATCAAGCAGAATACTATTTTAGATTCGACAGACAATGATTTTTATATCAATTCAGGTTCTAACACTATAGTAAATAGTGCTAGTTCAACAATGTTGATGAAAGAACTAAAGCGTATGATTGATGGTCTAGATGATAGCATCCGTGTACCATTTTTGATGCATTATTATGGATATAAATACCAAGAGATTGCAGATCAATTAGATTTGCCATTGGGTACTATTAAAAGTAGAATTTTCTTTGCTCGTAAAGAATTGAAAGCTTGTATCAAAAAGGAGTACAAAGACGAATCTTTACTATACGCATAAGTAATACCGTAATTAATGACAAAAAAGCCACTAACATTTAACGTTAGTGGCTTTTTTGTTTGGTGTACATATATACTCTTAGTTGTGGTTTTGGCTCCTAACAGTAGCAATATATTCAATGATTCGTTTCATAAATGGAGGAGTAATATGATTGGCTAAGGTAGGTTGTTGAGGTAATAGAATTTCATACATGACATATTCTTCTACCATTTCTTCATCCAAACAGGTACCTAGAGCATTCATAGCGGGGTAGACCCGTTTGTCATCTTGTTTTAGTGTGCTATAAGTCATAAAAGTACCTAATGCAGCCTCCATTTCTTGTTGAAAGAGATAGTCTGTTATTTCCTGTTGCGATTTTATGAAAAGATAGTCGGGTTCATATTTCCAAACAGCCTTGTACATGCCATAAGTTAGCCAGATTCCATCTGCTGTAATTACGACTGTTTCATTTTCTTTATATAATTTGTATTCGGGAGCGAAAGACCAATTTCGTATATAGGTTAAATCAGTTTCCTTATAAATCTCTTGTAGTCGCTGAAGTAGTCGTATGTGGTTGCGATTATAAATATGAGCTAAGGTAATATTTTCAATCGCTTGATTTTTATTACCCTTTTTTAGGTCAATCTCTGCCATGAGCCAACGAGCTAGATAGTCAATAGGATTGAGTTCAATGGCTTGTTCGAATGACTGATAGGCTAAGTCATATTGACTGTCATAGTAATAGGTTTCTCCTATGAGTGTATGAAGCTGGGCATGTAAGGGGTGTTTTTTGAGTAAATGTTGGAGGTATTTTCTAGCTTTTTTGTAGTTAGGGTTTTCGTAGCTAATGAGTTCTTTAGCCTTACTTTTACATTTCTTTTGTTTTTTAGTTTCCCAATCTTTGTATTCCAATTGATATTCCTTATTATCCTCAACAGTTACATAAACCCCATGCCTAATAACTTGTTTTTTGGAAGTGGAAATATCGCCATATAATTGTTCTAATTCATAATTGGTAGGGGAGGCCTCCATAAAAGTAAGAATCTCAAGAGGGGTCGATAATTGGACTTGTCCTTTGGTAGAATATTGTAACAGACATAAAAAAATAGATAGATAGATAGTGGGCATACAGAAAGTAGTTCAGTTAGTTTAGAAACAAAAATAAAGAACTGCTAGGAAAGCAAAGTGTTTTTAGCACAAAGTTGTCAAAAAAATAATAGAATGGAAATTAATTTAGAGGCATTAGAAAGTTTATTATACCCTTTAGAATATCAGCTTGATAGTAGTCAAGAAAAGCCTTTTTTTTGGAAGAAAATTAATCAAAATGATCTGAGAAGTCCTTATGCATTCAGTGTTGTTTTGGTCACACTGGATAATTACACAGTGGTGATCGAAGGACTGAACGAACCTCGTATCAAACGAGCCATTAAGGCTGGGTTGATTGAAATCACTTCTCCAGAAGAATTAGATCAGCTGAAAGAGGTTGTTTTTGAATCAACACTCGAAAATAGTCATAAATTGAAATCTATTTTACCTTTTTTGGAGCAACAACTCCAGATACTCGAAGCAGAACCTATTCACACCAAAACATACAAAGAAGCTCTTGCTAATATTGAATTATTGGTAGATGCAGCCAATGAAGTAGAATGGTAACGAAAAAGAAGCTTTTTTATTTGGATATAATAGAATAAAAAATTATATTTGTTAGCTAAGAATTTAGCTCAATATGTTTCATCCATATAAGTCCTATCATTATGAATGTTTTTCTGAAAAATAGCACTGTTTTATTAGTCATTGCACTTAGTGTACAGGCACATTTTTTCTTGGATGCTCACGCGAAAAACTCTGTCAAAGATTTTCCTATTGGAGAACAGTCTATTGTCCTTAAAGACTCCAAAACTAATGCAACTAAGGTAGTTATCATAGAAGCCCCCAAAAAACAAATCAGAGAACATAAAGACAATAGTCGTTTTTCTGATATCAATCTGCTACAATTTGTAGTGCAAAAAGTAAAGGAAGGAATTCCTAGCTTTGGCTATTAAGCTTTAACGACATCTACTTCAACTCCAATAATACCGCAAATGCTGCTCTAGCATGGTATTTTTCTTTTACAATTCCAATAGTTTGAATTTGGCTCTCCAGCCTTTGGAGTTCTTCGTCATGGGTATGGCTATCATAAACCCATATTTGTTTCCATCCTTTTTGTTTCCAATCTTTCACCAATTCAATTAAGTTATCTGACCAATGTCCATGGATCACAGGACCAAATGGGAAGTCGTATTTAGTAGCATGGATTCGAGTGTAATACATCTGTGAAGAAGTTCCAAAATGTGTCACATAGATAGGAATATTGGTATGAGGTGTCTTTTCCAATTGTTGAAGGACTATTCTAGGATTGTTCTTAGGTAATGGAGTTTTGCAATAAGGAATACCGGAACGTCCAATAAGACACAAAAATAGGAGTATCCCTATGCTACTCTGGCCAATTAGACGAGTTTTTTTGTTGTAACGATTGATGGAAAAAAGAGACTTTTCTATTCCAATAGAAATAAGGAGAATAAAAATAGGGAGTAGAAAGAGTACCAACCGAACCAATAAGGAATACATTTGTAAAAAGGAGGCTAAAAAGCAACTCAAAATAGGGAATAGTAATAGTAATAGCCGACTAGGGTTTGTTTTGATAAGGTGGAATATTCCAAGACAAAAACAACCTATTGCAAATATAATCGGAAGTGTATTTCTACCCACAACATTTCTAAATAGTCCTATCCAAATAGATAGATCTTGTTGAATAGCCTCTATAGAAAGGGGAAACTGCAAGAAGTAATTGGCGTGATACTGCTGCAAATGGGCGGAACCAATGCTAGGCTTAAGGTTAACGAAAAATAAACCAATAAAACTAACTGTCCAAATGATTATGGCGAAGTAAGTACGCACCAAGTTAGGGGCGAAAAATTGTTTTTCGGACTGATAATGGGTAAATAAATAGGCAAATCCAACCCCTGATAGTACGAATGCTAATGGCATGGAAAACCAAAGCCCAATACCTCCTAATAGTCCTAGTAAGAGGGTGTTTTTCCAGTTGGAGCAAGTCAGTCGATCTGATAGATAGATAAATAAACAAGTGAAAAATACATCGAGTGCATATTGTTTGAAGCTAGTACTGTATTCGAGTATGTAGTACGAAAAACTAAACAGAGAAAAAGCAGTGTACTGTACCCATCGGTTTGAAAACCAACGTTGACTAATTTTATGAAATAGAAATACACTGGATAAAATGGCAAGAAGAGGGAGGAGTCGAAAAGCATATTCGTGAGCTCCTCCTATTTGAACAATAAATTTGGTCAAAAGACTAAAGAATGGAGGTGCATGTTGACTGTAATCTAAATCAGAAAAAAGTAAATGGTAGGGCTTTTCGACTATATTACGGGCTAAGTTGCATTCATCCAAAAAAAAACTTCTATTGCGTACATAGACCCAGATAGGTAGTAAGTATCCCAAACCTAGTAGGAGGGGAGCAAAATCAATAGATATAAGTTTTTTTATAGCCTTCATTAGAATAGATATCCAAGCAGTTTGGTACAAAAATGAGCTACTTCTATCATAGAAGTAACCCATTTGAAAGTATGAAGTTCTTTATTACCCAATATTCTTATTCAAATTCAATAATAGTGTTCGGCAATAGAGTTTGGATACGTTGTAGTTCTTGTGGAGTAATAGGGTTGTCAGAGAGCTGTAATTCCAACAATGTATCTTTCATATTGTGGATGAAATCAGGAAGTCTTTCTATGGCATTATTTCTTAGATCCAATAGGCGAAGATTCTCAATTTGGGTTAGTGATTCTGAGATAGTCGTAATACGATTATCAGAAACATCTAGGGTATGTAGGTTATGCATCTCACCTATAAAATCAGGTATGCTATTCAGTTGATTCTCTTCTAGGTTAAGCCATTGGAGAAACTGCAAATTAGCCATTGTGCTAGGTATATCTTTTAGTTTGTTGAAAGATAAGTCAAGTCTCTCGAGGCTTTCCAAATCTCCAATTTTATCAGATAACTGCTCTAGTTGATTGTGAGACAAGTAAAGCTCTTTGAGAGCATACAGTTGAAAGAAATCATCTGCTATAGTAGCAATATGGTTTTCTTTAGCATCTAACCAGAGCAGATTTTGGAGTTTGCCTAATCCTGCGGGTAAATGTGGAATTCTGTTTTCTGACAAATCTAACCATTCTAGAGCACTGATTTTTTCAATAGCATCGGTCAATTCTACCAGACCAGTAGCGGTTAAGTCAAGTTCTGTTAGTTGAGGCATCGATTCTAATACAGGTTGCCAACCACCTAATGGATTGAACTCTAAGTTAAGACGAGTCAATGCAGATAAGTTAGCAAAAGAGAAGGGGAGCTCAGTCAATTGATTAGAGCTCAGATCGAGCCATTGTAGTTGGTTCAGATTTCCGATTGTTGGTGGTAATTTGACCAGTTTGTTGACCGAAAGATCTAACCATTCGAGTTGTTTGAGCTGTTCGATTTCGTTGGGTAGTCCACTTATGTCTATACCAGTCAAATCGAGTTCTTTTAAGTTAACCAAAGAACAAATTTGCATCGGGAAATGCCCAAATGGATTCTCTTCAATATCTAACCATTCGAGATGAACTAAATCAGCAAAACTATCAGGAAGGTTAGTCAACTGATTATCGGATATATCTAACCATTCCAATTGATTTAATTGACCAATTTGCTCTGGTAGATGCGTTAGTTCATTGACTTCTACATTGAGTTTTTTGAGATGACGAAGTTTGACAAAGCTGCTTGGCAATTCTTGGAGTTGATTGTTTTTTAAGTCCAACCACTCTAATGTTATTAATTGACCAAAATTATCCGGTAGTTGTTCAAACATATTGCAGGATAAATCTAGCCATTTTAGAAGGTTTAGCTGTAGTAAATTTTCAGGTAGTACTTTGAATTTATTATCGGATAAATCTAGCGAATTTAAAGTACTGATTTCTCCAATAGTAGTTGGGATTTCTTCCAGTTGATTATGTTCTAGGTTAAGTACTTGCAATCCTTTGATGGAACCAATTTTGGTCGGTACACGCACAATATTTTTGTGACTCAAGTCCAATTCTGAAACAAATTCTTTGGTCAATAAATCTTGTAGGTATTCGTCTAGTAAATTCATATGTTAAAATTCGATTTTTTTGGAAGGTGAGCAAGGTTTATAGTAAAGTGAGCAAAAGACTACTTAACAAACATCTGCATCAAAGTAAATATTAGTATCTGGTAACCAAAGTAACAAATTTTCTTTGGCTTCTTCATCAAAACTATTTCCTTCTAATAATAATTCTACCAAAGTATCTGCCAACAAGGCAATACTTTCAGGTAATTCACTAAGTTGATTGTTTCTCAAATCTAACCATTTTAGGCGTTGCCAGTAGGCAATATCTTCATCAAGCTCTTCGATATAGTTATCAGATAAATCCAATTCTTTTAAGCGTTTGAGTTGATAGAGTTGTATTGGGATTTCTTCCAATGCATTTCCTTCTAGATTCAAATAATCTAACCGTTGTAGTTGTTCAAAATTTCGAGGAAGTTCAAGCAATTCATTATAGCTTAAATCCAGTCGCTTGAGTTTGACCAATTCACCGACCTCTAGTCCTAGATTGGTAAAAAGATTATAACTGAGTTTTAATTCTTTCAGACTTTTTAGCTCGACCATCGAAGATGGAAGTTTTGTCAATTGATTTTGGCTCAAATCTAATATACGCAGTTTGGGTAAATAGCCAATACTTTCGGGGAGTTCATTTAGAAAGTTTTCGGATAAATCTAACCTTTTTAGATATTCTAACTGATGAATAGCGAAAGGTAGACGTCCCAATTCTAGATTAGTCAAATCTAAATCTTCTAATGTCTTAATTTCAAAAATACTAAGAGGAACATACTCTAAGGGATTGTGTTCTAAATTTAATGTTTTGAGCGATTGGAGTTGGTGGAAATTAGAAGGAAGTTCATCTAGTTCGTTTTCGGACAGGTCCAGCCATTCCAAATTATACAGTTGAGCAAAACTATCTGGTAAGTTAATCAAACTATTTTTAGATAAATCTAGCCACTCCAGTTGTGTTAAGTGATGGATGTCTGCGGGTAGTTCTGAGAGGAGTGTATTGGTCAAATCTAGCTTTCGTAAAGCGGGAATATGACAAACAGTGATTGGTAGTTCACAGAGTGGATTATCCTCAATATTAAGTTCTTTTAGTTGAGGTAGTGTTGCTATTTGAGTAGGAATTTTTTGTAGCCTATTATTGCTAATATCCAAATATTCTAAGGATTTGAGTTGAGTAACAGCAATTGGGATTTCTGTTAATTCATTGACCGAAAGGTCTAACCATCGGAGAGAACTTAGCTGAGCAATCTCTAATGGACAACTCTGGATTTTGGTAGCAGTCAAATCTAGTTCTTCGAGTTGTTTGAGGCTGAAAATTTCTGGCGGTATTTCTTGTAGAGGGTTTTTTTCTAAGTTTAAAATTTTCAGTTGTTGGAGCTGTTCGAAAGCAAAGGGAAGATCTTGTAGATTATTAGATTGCAAATCAATTTTTTGGAGGGCTTTTAGTTGCCCAATCAATTCATGCAATTCAAATATTTCATTATCAGAGCAGCCAAGTTCTTCTAGCTGTCCCCAATGAACAATAGCTGCCGAGACTTCTGTCAGGTAATTGTGATCAATATAAAGTTTTCGTAAGTTGGGCAAGACATTAGGGGGGAAATAGAGTTCACTAATCAAATTACTAGATAAGTCTAGTGTTTCAATGGAGCTATCCGTAGGTAAATTAGAAGGGACTTCCTGCAGTGATTGCTCACTGAGGTTTAGAACGTGTTTTTCAGCTTTCTCGTTTGTTCGGTTTTGTTTGGCCATACTAGTCTACTTCGTAGTGGCAACTAATATACACGAAAAATGCCTAAATTAATAGACATTGCAGCGAATAGAATCATAAGAGATGAGAAATAGTAAATTCATTGTGGTCTCAATCTCTTTTTAGACCTGCTCTTGTTTCAATTGTCTAAAAGGCGTTCGTCTGTCATTGATTAGTTGCTCTTAACCATTTTAGCTCTTTAGGATCGGGTGTAAATTGCCATTTGTGTGTATACCTAAATTGTTTGAGATAGAAGTCTACTGTAGGTAAACTCTCTACTATTTTTTGTAGTTCATCGGCTACATTGCTGCCTAATGTCTCCTTGGCTAGATAGACACCAAAATTACTTAAGGTAATCAATAAACTAGCTTTTAGATTAGATTTTTGGTAAGGGTAATAGATGAAATCTCTTAATATTGGATTGGTAATCATAGATGGATCAATAGTAGGTACTAGCGTATTGTCGAAGCCAAGTAACCAGTCATGTAGAGTGGGGATTTTACCATTTAAATCTTCTTGGCAATGTGCCACTGCAATATCTCGCACCAATATTACCTGATGGTCGCTATTCGTGATTACATCATTGAATTTTTGTATCGCCAGTTCTACCCCATAGAGATGATGCAAGAGCAAGCGATGACGAGCATTGTAGTAGAACAGTTTACTACTATCCATAAACTTATGAATGGCGTAGTAGTCTTCTTCTTTGCCACCAAATTTTCGGACAGAAATTCTACTATGGTTCCAGATATTCATATGGAATGATTAAACGAGCTTTTAGTGAGGGATGAAAGTAAGGATTATCTCTTTTTGAGTCATAATTGATGCAGTGACGCTTGATGAATCAACCTTTTGACGAATTAGCTATTAATAATAGCACAAAAAAGTCTTAATTTGTACTGCAATACGTACAAAATTTACTTTTTTTGTAGCACAAGTCAACAAGTGTCCTACCTGCTATTGAGATAATGGCTATGATGGCACTTGATTCTAACAACATACCTAAATAGTCAGCAATGTTTAACATTCAGCATCCTGATCGTTTTGAGAATCGCCATTTAGGCCCGAATTCTCAGGAATTAGAAACCATGTTATCTACTATAGGAGTAGAGACCTTAGAGCAGTTGATAGACGAAACTGTTCCTAATAATATTAGGCATACCGAGGAGCTTGATATTCCACCAGCATTATCAGAATATGATTACTTGAAAATGCTAAAGGGGATTGCTTCTAAAAATAAAGTATACGAATCTTATATTGGATTAGGCTATCATCCTACGATTACGCCACCTGTTATTTTGAGAGGGGTCTTCCAAAATCCAGGATGGTATACACCATATACTCCTTATCAAGCGGAGATTGCTCAAGGAAGATTGGAAGCATTACTCAATTTTCAGACAATGGTGGGAGATCTAACAGGATTGCCAATTGCTAATGCTTCTCTATTGGATGAAGGGACAGCCGCAGCAGAGGCCATGACTATGTTTTTCAATCAGAAAAATAAAAGAGCAAAAGGAGATTTGGCCAATCAACTATTGGTTTCAAAACAAATTTTGCCACAAACATTAGATATACTTTATACGCGTGCTACACCATTGGGAATTGATGTTGTTTTGACAGATAATTTTGAATTGACGGATAAAACTTTTGCTATTTTATTGCAGTATCCAGATAAAAATGGAGCAGTAACTGATCACAGGGCATTGGTCGAGAAAGTAGCCGCTCATGGAGCTTATACGATTGTAGCTGCGGACTTGATGTCTTTAGCTTTATTGACTCCTCCTGGAGAATGGGGGGCGGATGCTGTAGTTGGGAATACTCAACGATTTGGTGTACCAATGGGATTTGGTGGCCCACATGCCGCTTTTTTTGCTACTAAGGATGCTTTCAAACGTCAAATACCAGGGCGTATAATAGGGGTGTCAATAGATAGTAATGGCAAACGTGCGATGCGTATGGCATTGCAGACTAGAGAACAACATATCAGAAGAGACAAGGCAACTTCTAATATTTGTACAGCACAGGCATTATTGGCTGTTATGGCAAGTATGTATGCTGTTTATCATGGTCAAGAAGGAATTAAGAATATAGCGGGGCGTATCCATACTTTGGCACAAATACTAGATAAAGAAGTACAGGCGTTAGGATATCAACAAGTAAATGAATTTTACTTTGATACGTTACATTTAAAAGTTTCTAATCAAGCAGCAATAAAGAAAGCTGCATTAGAAGCAGAAGTAAATTTCTATTATCCAGATGCTAATAGTGTTCAGATTGCATTGAGTGAAACAACAGATATAAAAGCAATTGCTGTAGTCATTAATATATTGGCTGTAGCTAATAATAAAACTACTGTATTGGCTGCTGAACTGGCTCAAAAATATAACGATTTGGCACTACAAGTGCCAGCAGCGTTGGTAAGGAATTCTGCTTACTTAACTCATCCTGTATTCAACTCACATCACTCCGAGAGTAAGATGATGCGTTACATGAAGCAATTGGAAAACAAAGATTTATCATTGGTCCATTCAATGATTTCGTTGGGGTCTTGTACTATGAAGCTTAATGCAGCAGCAGAAATGTTTCCTGTATCTTGGACAGAATTTGCGGATTTACACCCATTTTCCCCAGCAGATCAAACCAAAGGGTATGACCAAATTATGGAAGAATTGGAACAATACCTATGTGCAGCTACAGGGTTTGATGCTTGTTCCTTACAATCCAACTCTGGTGCTCAAGGAGAATATACTGGTTTGCTAACGATTCGTGCGTATCACGAGTCAAGAGGGGAGCATCACCGCAATATTGTATTAATTCCTTCTTCTGCTCATGGTACCAATCCAGCCTCAGCGGTAATGGTTGGTATGAAAGTAGTTGTGACTAAGTGTGACGATAAAGGAAATATAGATGTAGAAGATCTTAAGATCAAGGTGGAGAAGCATAAAGATAATTTAGCGGCATTGATGGTGACTTATCCTTCTACACATGGCGTATTTGAGACAGCTATTCAAGAAATCTGTCAGTTGATCCATGATAATGGAGGAAAGGTCTATATGGATGGAGCCAATATGAATGCTCAAGTAGGGTTGACTTCACCAGGAGCTATTGGGGCAGACGTATGCCATCTAAACTTACACAAGACTTTTGCTATTCCTCACGGAGGAGGTGGACCTGGAATGGGACCAATCTGTTGTAATAGCAGTCTTGCTCCATTTTTGCCTAAACATAGTTTCCGCGAAGTAGGAGGAGATAAAGGGGTGACGGCAGTATCTGCTGCACCTTGGGGATCAGCCTCTATTTTGCTAATATCCTATGGATATATTCGTATGCTAGGAGCAGAAGGATGTAAGAAGGCAACAGAATATGCGATATTAAATGCAAATTATATCATGGCACGTTTGCAGCAGGCCTATGATGTATTATATGTTGGTGAGCAAGGAAGAGCTGCTCATGAGCTTATTTTAGATTTGCGTAAATTCAAACAATTAGGTGTTTCGGCAGAAGATATTGCAAAACGATTGATAGATTACGGATTTCATGCTCCAACATTATCCTTCCCTGTAGCAGGAACTATCATGATCGAACCAACAGAGTCAGAAGATTTAGAGGAGTTAGATAGATTTTGTGATGCTATGCTTCAGATCAAAGTTGAAATTGATGAAATTGCTTCGGGAGAAGCAGATACAGAAAATAATGTTTTACACCATGCACCACATGTTCAAGAGCTAGTTATTAGCGATACTTGGCTTCGCCCTTATAGCCGTGAGAAAGCAGTGTATCCTTTACAGTTTGTGCGTCAGCATAAATTTTGGCCTACAGTAGGTAGGGTAAATAATGCACATGGAGATAAAAACTTAATTTGTTCTTGCCCTTCTATTGAATCCTATTCAACAGCAGAGTAGTAGATGCAACTCTTTATGGGGATGAAAAGCTATCAAAAGTTAAATTTTGATAGCTTTTTCTTATTCTGATACTTTAATAATATTTTTATATTGACCTATAAACAGGCTTTTAGCAATAAAAAAATAAAATATTGTTTAGAAGCAGCACATTAACATTTTCTTACGTTATTGATGATTGTGACACTGATATTTGTCGTGAAATCTTAACAAAAGGTTTTATTATGACGCATATTTAGGGAAAAACGACTAGTTTTTTAATTAAAATACCCCTACTATTTTAATTTTTTGTTATATAAAAGTAACTTTACAAGTAATAGACTTCGTTAAGAAGTGTATAGTAGTACAGTTATGTATTTTTTAATTATTAAACTTTCAAACATTTTGAGAAGCACAAATTTACCTCTAAATTTATTCAGGCGGCTCTGGCAGTACGGTCGTTTTGTCTGTATGCTATTAGCTTTTGTCCTAATAGCTCCCCAACAAGCCGAAGCATCGCATATAGCGGGTGCCGATATATCTTATCAATGTCTTAATGATGGACGGTATGTAATTACCATTAATCTTTATCGAGATTGTGATGGTATCAGTATGCCTACAGAGCTTCCTCTAACACTTGAATCCGATAGTTGTAATTTAAGTATAGTTGGATCTACATTTCCAACGATTTCTGGACCAGTACTTACACGGGATACTTTTTATGAGGTATCACAGTTATGTCCAAGTGTGATTTCACAGAGTACTTGTAATGGTGGTACATTGCCAGGATATGAAGTATATGTGTATTCAGACACCATTACTTTTCCACAGACATGTGAAGACTGGATTGTAAGTTGGGGGACTTGTTGTCGAAATAGTACGATTACTACAGGAGGGCAAAATGCGTCTAATTTTATTGCAGCAATGATTAATAACAATTTCTGTAATGACTCGCCTATCTTCAATTCGCTTCCCGTACCTTATTTTTGTGCTGGACAGCAATATGATTATAACCATGGTGCCAATGACCCTGAAGGGGATACGTTGTATTATGGACTGACGTGTCCAAATACTACTGGACTGAATCAATGTCCTCCGTATGTTCCTGGATTAAGTCCTACGCAACCTATTTATACCTCACCAGCCAATACATTCGGATTCAATCAGAATACAGGGCAAATGACCTTTACGCCTCGGATTAATGCTCCTCAGATTGGTATTGCTGGGGTAACGGTATATAATGTACTGAATGGAGATACCATTGGTTTTGTACAGAGAGATATACAAATGGTTGTATTGAATAATGCTAATTGTACTTCTCCAGTAAGCCCCAATACACCAATAGTACGTGCAGGTGGAGCTTTTGATACTACGGCTAATTCATTTGTTGTTTGTGCTGGTCAATCATTACAGTTTAGTATTGAATTGACAGATCCAGATGGTGATACGATCACTATAGATCAAGCTAACACTAATCTGGATCAAGTATTTGGGAGAAATAATTGGTCTATTTTTCCATCTGGTAATGGAGTTGATACAGTGATATATTTTATTGGAATTAATGCAGTACCGAGTAATATTGGTGTCAATCAATTTACTATTGGTGTTACTGATAACGCTTGTCCAATACCAGGTAATCAGATTCTGAGTTATAACTTGATTATACCAGGGGTAGAAGTAACCGCTAGAGATACCGTTATTTGTCCAGGTATTGCACAGCAAGTGCAGATGACAGCGAATAGTTTCTCTTCTATTGGAGGTAATTTCTCTGGGGCTTATCAGTGGACTCAACTATCAGGTATACCTATTACATTTTCTGATGATACTATACTAAACCCATTAGTAAATACACCTGCGGGAAGTGTAGATGGAGACTCCATTGTTTTAGAACTATCCTTTACAACTATTCCTGATCCTAATACAGGAACACAGTGTGTGACTACCGATAGTGTGAAAATTTTCTTTAGAGCATTACCGCTTACATTAATTGCACTGACTTCAGACACTTCCTTGTGTCCTAACTTCTCACAAGATACCATCTCAACAGCTACTGGCGTTTTTGGTCCTGGTGTCGATTTAGTTAATGGAGTATATAGTTGGAGCTCTGTTCCAGCAAACTATACGGATTCTTTAAGTAATACAAATACTAATAATCCAAATATTATTTCATCAGGAGGACCTGGAGATACAGCAGTATATACAGTAAGTTATACCTATGGAGATTGTATTGGCTCTGATGATGTATTAATCTATTGGAGAGATGGTATTCCAGATGTTACAGCATCAGCAGATACCGTTTGTCCTGGAGATACGATACAATTAAATGCTGTATTGACAGATACTATAACTGGACTTAATCCAACAGCATGTTTTACTTATACGGCTAATGCCATACCTCATGCTCCTCTCGTACCAGCAGGCAGTACAGTACTTACTTTAGGAAGTAGTGATTTTTCAGGGGTTATCCCAATTGGATTCCCATTTGAATTCTATTGCCAGACCAAAACACAGTTGGTAGTTAGTTCTAACGGATATATTACATTTGATTTGACACAAGCTAATGGATTTTCTACTGCTTTTACAGGAGCAATACCCAATGCTTTTAGTGTTAACGATTTTATTGCCCTTGCGTTTGATAATTTAGATCCAGATAATGGATTGGCAGGTACTATTGAGTATTTTACAGTAGGTACTGCTCCGAATAGAAGATTTGTAATTAGTTATACTAATGTAGATCGTATCTTTAATGCAGCTGATGCTATTACTGGACAAATTATATTGATAGAAGGTACTAATGAAGTAGAAATACACAGTACTAATATTCCACAAGATGGCACAGCTACTCAGGGTATTGAAAATAGCACAGGTACTATAGGAGTACCTGTACCGGGGAGAAATGCTACTACTTGGTCAGCGACTAACGATGCATATCGTTTTACTCCATTTGCACCGCCAATTTTTGAACCAATTACATATAACTGGATTCCTGGATTTGCAGTATCTAATGCTACTATCCATAATCCAACTAGTGTAATACAAGGTACAACAACATATATTGCACAAATCACACAAGGCGATTGTGTACTAGAAGATTCTGTAGAAGTAGCAGTAAGGTCAGTGATACCAGCACCAACTGTAACTTGTGGGACACCAGCTAATCAAGCAACAAGTGTTCTGTTTGAATGGGGAATGTCTCCAGGTGCAGCAGGATGGGAATATAGCCTAGATTCAGGTTTGACTTGGATCCCAAGACCATTAGCAGATAGCTCTTTATTGATTAGTGGATTAACTAATGGAGATTGTGCCAATGTATTGGTACGTGCTACAGGTGGTACAGGAGTATGTCCTACCAACTCTGCTACTTACTTAGAGTGTTGTACAACACCATGTCCTCCACCAAATACGACATTGACTACAAATTTAATTTGTAACGGTAGTAATGTCGGGACAATTAGTATTGGGATTTCTGGTGGTGTATTAGGTAGTCATCCAAACTTTGATGTCACACTATTTGATACAAGTGGAGCCGTAATTGGAAATCGTTCTACTGCCGATACAGCAAGATTTACAGGGTTGAGGGCGGATGTGTACTATGCCTATATTATTGATACATTAGGTTGTTTCACTTATAGTGATACTGTAGTGTTAACACAGCCAGATACATTGATATTGAATTTAGACAGTACTACATTGACAACTTGTTTTGCAGATACTGATGGAACTGCTGCTGTATTTGGTACAGGTGGTACAGGTGGTACACTTGGATATAACTTCCAATGGCCAGCATCTGCGGGTAACCAAACAGGAATGATGGCAACAGGATTAGGAAGAGGTATTTATGACGTGGTATTGACAGATGCTAATGGATGTACAGATACATTGGCAGTGAGAGTTAATTCTCCATTCCCTGCATTACCATCTGCTACAGTTAATACTACTAATAGTACATCATGTACTGGAAATGGTACTGCTAGTATATTCGCTACGCTGAATTTAGTAGGAAATGCAACAGCATATACTTACCAATGGTCTACTGGTACGCAAAGTGCAAGCGGATTTGATGTAACTGATTTACCTTCTGGTTCTCACTCAGTAACTATAACAGATATTAACGGTTGTCAAGCAATCGAAAACTTTACAATCTCTGGAAGTCCAGCATTGACTATTACAAACTTTACAACTATTAATCCTGGGTGTAACTTATCAGATGGACAGGCAACAGTAGTTGCTACAGGTGATTCTACAGGATATAATTATCAGTGGGATGCTAATGCATCGAACCAAACTACAGGTTTAGCAACAGGTTTAGGAGTAGGAACATACGTGGTGACAGTAACTGGTGTTAGTAACGGATGTACTGCTGTAGATTCTGTTGTACTTGTAAATAATGGAGGCGTTGATATTCTAGGGTTTAACATTGTAGATCCTTCTTGTGGAGGTAACGATGGTACTGCAACAGTACAATATGTAGGAGCAACAGGAGCGGTAACTTACAACTGGTCAAATTCTGCAACAACACAGACAATTACTGGTTTGGCAGTAGGTACTTATACAGTAACTGTAACAGATGCTGCTAACTGTTCAGATATAGCAGATACAGTATTGGTACAAGAAACTATTACGGTTTCTATTACTGATATTAACGACCCTAACTGTAACTTGACTAATGGTAATTTGACAGTAGGAGTAACAGGAGCAACTGGACCATTTACTTACTTATGGTCTGATGGTACTACAGATGCAGTAGCACAAGGATTAGGAGCTGGTACATATACTGTAACAGCAACTTACCAAGGATGTACTGCAACGACTTCAGGAGTATTGACAGCTCAGAGTTTACAAATTGCTATTACAGATAAAGATGACATTACTTGTAACAATGATGGAGATGCTTATGCTTACGTAGTAGCATCAAACAATAGCTCACCAGTAACTTACCAATGGACTGGACCAAACGGATTTACTTCTGCAAACGACAGTATCATGAACTTGGCAGCCGGTAGTTATACGGTAGTAGCTTCTTTAGGAACAGGATGTTCTGTGTCACAATCAATTAATGTAGTAGATGTTACATTGACGGCTAATGCATGGATTGTAACTCCTGGTCAAGATAGAGCGACTATTCAGATTAATGATCAAGTTGACTTGAATGCAGGTGTAGTGACTAATCACTTTAATCCAACATTCGCATGGACAGAGCAGAATCCAGGAGTTGTTACTATTGATGATATGGCAGATACGGCTACTTTTGTAACTGGACAGCCTTCTTCAGGTGCTTCGGATACTTGGTTGTACTTTACAGCTACAGCTGGACCATGTACAGTAATGGATTCTGTATGGGTAGAAGTACAGTCTTATTTGGGTATGCCAACAGCATTTACACCAAACGGAGATGGTATTAACGACTTGTTCAGACCAGCTGGTTTACAGAATTTCGAGAAAGTATTCAAATTTGAAATCTATAACCGTTTTGGACAGTTGGTTTATAACGATGCAGCGAACCCACAATGGGATGGAACATTCAATGGAGTAGCTCAACCACGTGATGTATATATTTATGTATTTGAATATTCAACAGACACAGGAGAAGTTATTCTAGTAAGAGGAGAATTTACACTATTGAGATAATAGTTAAATCAATATAGTTTACGAAAGGCTGCTTCCTGAAAAGGAAGTAGCCTTTTTTCATTGGAGTAATCAATTACTTGTAATAAGAATAAACATGAAGATTGTCTTAGAAAAACCGAATCCTTATTGGAAATTGAATTACCAGAAAGAGGCAGAGCTGATTCAGGAGCAGTTTCTGAAAAATAAAGAACGTCCCGTTCGAATAGAACACATAGGAAGTACTGCGATAGAAGGAATCGCAGCTAAACCTACTATTGATATCATGATAGGAGTATCTAAAGGAATAGACTTGGATGCTACCATCAGTATATTAAAACAATCAGGGTATATTTATGTATCTAAGTATAATGCAGCATTACCTGAACGTCGTTTTTTTATCAAAATTAAGAATAGAGGTTTATTGCATAAAGAACAACAAATAGAAATAAAAGTGGCTGATGAAATGCCTAGAAGAAGTAGTTTTGAACGATTATTTCATATTCATTTGGTGCACGAGCACAGCCAATTTTGGGACTCACACCTTGCTTTTCGAAATCACCTAAGAAGTAATATGATGGATAAAAAATTGTATCAAGAGTTAAAATTGCACCTTGCTAGACAAGACTGGGAGAATGAATCTGATTACGCTCAAGCTAAAACTTCTTTTATAACAGCTATATTAGCAAAACTAGGATTCTAAGTATCTCTATCAGCGGGGATACTTATTTTTGGAGGATAACTTACAAATCGTATTCGCCTAAATCTAAATAAATGATTCCTTTTCAGTATTTTTGCCGTGAGTAAGCCAATGCTCCAAGGTCTGAATTTATTTGTACTATAAATAACTAATATGAAAATTTACTTAATGGCATTCATCGCTCTTCTAATAATGAGTGGATGTCAGAACCCAGCTACAGAAGAGAAAACTCTGATTATAGAGAAAGATACTACTCCTATTGAAGTAGTTATAGATGCGGAACCAGATGCTGCTAAAAATGCTGTAATAGCTGCTGTAGAAATGGCTCATCAAAGAACTGCTTTTTTAGCAAAACAAGCCATTCAATTTGATATACAGTTATTATTTGGTGGTAAGGAAAGATTAAAAGGCAAGCTAACATTCTCTACGGATTCAGAACGAGGAAGAATTGATTTAGAAAATGGAAAGCAGATTTACTACAATGGTAATGAAGTTCATTACTCTCCTAGTTTTGAAAGCGATAAGAGCATTCGATTTGATGCTTATACTTGGGGGTATTTTTTCTTATTTCCTTACAAATTATCAGATGCTGGTACCAATTGGGATATTTATGAAAATAAAAAATTAGGAGAAAAAAGCTACCAGACACAAAAATTGACTTTTGATGCAGGAACAGGTGATGATCCTAATGACTGGTATATTATGTATGCTGATGAGGAAAGTAATCTGATTCAATGTGCTGCTTACATTGTTACAGCCGGAGGTTCTACACAAGAAGAAGCTGAAAAGGATCCACATGCAATAGAATATACTAATTATATAGAAGTAGATGGAATTCCATTTGCTCAGAATTGGAAGTTTTGGGGATGGCAACCAGCTGAAGGATTGATGGATCAACTTGGAGAAGCAACGATAACTAATATACAGTTTGTTGATTTGGAAGCTGATTTTTTTACAGCACCTGCTGATTTTTTGAAAAAATAGAAGTGTAATAGAATATTATGACAAAAGAGAAAAAATATACAATAACGGCAGCATTGCCGTATGCTAATGGAGCACTCCATTTGGGGCACTTGGCTGGGGCTTATCTTCCAGCAGATATATATGCTCGTTTTTTGAGGTTACAAGGAAAGTCTGTTCTGTTTGTTTGTGGATCAGATGAACATGGTGCCGCGATCACAATTCGTGCAAAAAAGGAAGGAAGAACGCCACAAGAAATCATTGATACTTACCATACGATCAATAAAAAAGCTTTTGAAGGGTTGGGAATTTCGTTTGATAAATATCACCGTACAAGTGAGGCATTGCATCATGAAACTGCTCAAGACTTTTTTAGAAAACTGGAGAAGGATGGAACTCAGTTTGAGAAAAAAGTTAGTGATCAATATTATGACGAAGAATATGATCAGTTCTTAGCAGACAGATATATTACAGGAACTTGTCCTAAATGTGGACATGAAGAAGCTTATGGAGACCAATGCGAAAATTGTGGTTCTACCTTATCTCCAACAGAGTTGATTAACCCTAAGTCTACTTTGAGTGGGAAAAAGCCAGTTTTGAAGAAAACCACTCATTGGTATTTCAAACTAGATAAGCATGCAGATTGGTTAGGAGAGTGGCTGAGAGAAGGGAAGAAAGATGGAGAGCAGTTACATGATCCTAAAGATTGGAAAAAGCATGTATTGGGACAGTGTTTGTCTTGGATAGAAGGGGGGTTGCACGAAAGGGCTATTACACGCGATTTGGACTGGGGAATCAAAGTACCTGTAGAAGGAGCAGAAGGAGAGGGGAAAGTACTCTATGTTTGGTTTGATGCTCCTATTGGATATATATCAGCGACTAAACAGTGGGCGATAGAAAACAATAAGAACTGGGAAGATTACTGGAAAGGAGAGAACACAGAGTTGGTACATTTCATAGGAAAGGATAATATCGTTTTCCACTGTATTGTATTTCCAGCGATGTTAGCTGCTCATGGCGAATATGTGTTGCCGAAGAATGTTCCTGCTAATCAATTTTTGAATCTAGAAGGAAAGAAGTTTTCTAAATCTAAAGGGTGGGTTATAGAACAACATCAATATTTAGAGGATTTTAAAGATTTTCCTAATAGAGAAGATGCTTTGCGTTACGCACTGATACGTACCCTGCCTGAAAATAAAGATGGTGATTTTAAATGGGATGAATTTGTCGCCCTACATGACAATGAATTGGTTGCTAATCTAGGAAACTTTATCAATAGAGTAGTCAACCTGACGCATAAGTATTATGGTGGTCTAGTACCTGCTGCTGATGATTCGGCGATCAAAAGTATAGTAGAGGGAGAAGAAACGACTGTTAGCCAAGTGATGCAAGATTTATTAGTGAAGGTGAAGCAATTGGAAGACCTGATTTTGAAATTTGAATTCAAACAAGCTATACAAGTTGTGATGGAAGTGGCTACTATGGGTAACACCTTACTACAACGAAATGAACCTTGGAAATTATGGAAGACTAATCCTGATGCTCCTTTGATTGCCAACTCAATGTATATTGGACTACAGATAGCTGGTGTACTGAGTGTCATAACGGCTCCTTTTTTACCTTTTACGGCGAACAAACTACGTGGTCTATTGGCGATGAAGCCGTTAGGTGCGGAAGACTTTGAAGAGCTCAAACGGAATTTAACCGCACAGGATGCTATTTTAGCTGTTCAGCACAGTATCAATGAGCCAACCTTGTTATTTGCTAAGATCAATGACAGAAAAGACAAATCTAGATTAGAGTTGGTAGAGCAACAAAAAATAAAGCTAGAGGAGATGAAGGCAAAAGCTGCATTAGCAGCGAAGAAGGCCGTTCCAGTTAAAGAGAACTGTACATTTGATGATTTTGTAAAAACAGACCTTAGAGTAGGTACAATTGTCGCGGCTGAAAAAGTCAAAAAGTCAAAAAAACTATTGAAACTGACGGTTGATTTAGAGTTTGAACAACGCACGATTGTTTCTGGAATCGCACTTTATCATAGTCCAGAAGATATTATTGGGCAGCAAGTTGTGATAGTGGCTAATTTGGCTCCTCGGACAATGATGGGCATTGATTCGGAAGGAATGGTGTTAATGGCAGAAGACAAAGATGGAAAATTGGTTTTTGTTAGCCCTAGTACAGGAACAAGTAATGGAATAACAGTAGCGTAAATTAGAAATAAGAGCCAACAGCCTAGAAAACAATCGTGTTTTCTAGGCTGTTGTATTATCAAAACAGTATATGAAATATAAAATTAGTGTATTATTTATCCTTTGCTTTCATTGGGTATTAGCACAAGAGCCCTCCACTAGTCTAGAGACGGAAGATTATGTCAAAGAATATGTGAAGTCATTTTCTTTGAGGAATAGCGATACGATACTGATTAGTCTCCCCATTCCATATGAAATTATTGATTGGGATAGAGATATTGTTCGAATATTTACACAGGTGGAATCTTTTTCTTTACCAGATAATATATTGCGAATTGTATCTAGAAAGGGGCGTTACCGAATGCGAAGTAAACGAAAAAATAGAGTGACACAAATATTGTTACCTGATATTAAGGACAAAATTACAGTACAAGGTGTGGTCTTGAGTGAAGAAGTAGTTGCTAAAATTTATGTTCCTCATGGTTTCCCACTTAAAGTAGCCTGTTCTACTAAAAACCAAGCAGAACAAATCGAAGATTTATGGTTGCAACAAGAAGTACTTACTCGTCGGTTAGATTATCCAATCAAAAGAGCAATTAATGCAGACAATTATGCTGATGTCAAATTTGAAGAGGGCGAAATATTAACAGCCGAGAAAGTGAAGGGGACAACTCGATTTTTGAAATTAAAAGTGAAAGTAGGGGATGATCAGTATGATGTTGTAAGTCGTATCGGTAGATTTTATAGTATTGAAAAATTAATAGGAAAAGCAGTTGTTTTTGTGGCACATAGCGAACGGACAGAAGTAAGAAAACTCAAAAATGAGGGAATGGTTTTGATGAAGGAAACAGCTAAAAAACAACAAGTACTAGTAGAAAAACAGGATTTGCCAGATTTCTTTTTTTTGAATTAAGGTAAAGAACAGACTAAACAACTTTATCACTATTCATTCATCAATGTGAATCATTTATGCAAAAAGGTTTATTTAAAATAATAGTATTACTTATGTTATCAGGATTCATAACAGCTTGTAAAAGCTTGAAGCAGATGATGCCAGAAGGACCTGCGATTTCGGATAAAGAAAGAAGCCGTTATTTGGATCAGAAACAGCACAATGTTAGCTATACAGGTAAGGCGTTGGTCGATTTTCCTGTCAATCCTATACAGGTTTGGGCGGCCACTTATGAATTAGATATTATATTGGTGTCTAAGCATCCTGATTGGAATATGCATGAATATGCCAAATTAGAGACCCCCGAAGGTCCTTTGTGGATAATGAAAGATGCTAAAGAACCAACTTTAGATCAATATATTGTTGCTGACTTAGATAATATAGAGGCTTGGCTGCCAGAGTTACCTGTTGTACGAAAATCATATCCAGTTACAGTAGCAGATAATAGTACGGATAAAATGTTAGACTTGACATTCCGATACGAAAATATTGCAGGGCAAAAAGTTGAAGCTACCTATCAAGGGAAACCACCCAAAACAGAACAGAAAAAAAAGAATGGCTCTACGATGGGGCACTCTCGAAACCAATTATTAGTAGGACTAAATCTACCTTACCGAGATTTTGGAAAAAAAGCCAGTATTAGTTACGATGGTAAACCTTATAAAATAGATAAACTATTAGGACTAGTTCCGTTTCAAATGGCATTACAGCAAACACAAGGTGGTGCTAGTATGGGAGCATTTTCTTTGAAAAGAGAAAGTACCAATAAACTCGTTTCAAGTCATGAAAATGGTGAAAAAACTGTCAAACAAGATTGGAATATCATAGAAAATGATAATCAGACGATATTAAGGCAAGAGAATAGTTTCAGAACAGCAGAATATACTTATATTGGTATAGGAGAAACTCTAGAACTAAAAAGTGCAAGTATCCAACAATGGAACAAAAGCAAGAAAGGCGTGAAAATCACTTTTTCACCTACACTTCCTGATTTGCGACGTCCATTTGAAGGAGCCTTTGTTTCTAATTTTGTGATGGATATAGAAGGCCAGAACAATAATGCTATAGGAACAGTAACAGCACAATGGATTAGAGGAGAAGCTGTACTTTCTGTTACACCTGTTGCTCCGTGGTGGGTTGCTGATCGCCCAATGCAAACCACTATCAATTATAATAATACTCAAAACGTAAAAATTAACATAGAAATGTTGCCCTTGATCCAAGATTTATAAAATATTTTGCACACTACATACTACACACAACAACACTATGAAATGCTTATCACTAGTATTGCTAATTGGGATAGGACTGCCCTTTAGCTCCTTTGCTCAGACAAAAGATACCATTCGGGTAATGGTATACAATCTACTCAATTTTCCAGATGGCAGTAATAGCTGCACGAATAATACGACTACAGTAAGTCGAGTAGATACGCTCAAAAAAATTATTGACTACGTAGAGCCTGATGTATTGATGGTCTGTGAAGTGCAATATGGTTTAGCGACCAATAGTATATTGAATGATGCTCTTAATGCGAATGGTAGGACAGGGTACCAAATGGCAACCTATGTGCCTAATAATTCAGGAGGAACTAGTTTAAATAATGCCTTTTTTTATAATACAGACAAACTAGGATTCACCAGACAAAAAGTTATTCTGACTGACTTGAGAGATATTTCAGTTTATCAAATGCATGGAATTAATCCAAATTCATCAGGTGGACAAGCCAATTTAGATTTTATGGTAGGGCATTTGAAAGCGAGTAATACTGTTGCTGATGAACAAAGAAGGGCACGTGCTTGCGATTCGATAAGAAAATATGTAGATGCTTTTCCAGGGGCTCAGAATATTATACTAGGAGGCGATTTTAACTTTTACTCAGGGGCAGAAGCTGGATTTCAGAAACTAACGAGTGGTCTCTATCCTTTTAGAGATCCTATTAATGCACCTAGTAATTGGACTGGAAACCCAGCATGGAATTTTATTCATACACAATCTACACGATCAGGGGACCGCATTGATTGTGGTGCTACAGGAGGTATGGATGATCGATTTGATATGTTTTTAACTTCAGATCCCATTATACAGGGTACTAATTCAGTTAGGTATCTACCAGGAAGTTATGATGTAGTAGGGAATAATGGAACGACATGGAATCGAAATATTAACGATTTTAGAAATACTTCTCCCGAGCCACAAGCAATACTGGATGCATTATATTATATGTCGGATCATTTGCCAGTTGTCATGGATGTAGAAATTACACATCCTAGTACAGTTTTAGTGAAACAAATTGATGATATCGATTTAAAATTAGTAACTTTCCCCAATCCAGCAACAGAACAATTGAATCTAGCTTATGAGTTAGAATCGATGACTTCAGTTGATATTCAAGTGGTTAATTTATTGGGACAGGTAGTGGCTCATTACCCCAAAGACAAACAAATAGGTAAACAGCAGAACAATATAGATATCGCCAATTTAGAAAAGGGCCTGTATACATTGATTGTTCGTACCGAGACCTCCCAACAAGAACAAACTTTTATCAAAAAATAATAAAAATGAACGATAAGCATTACTCAGGATTTGTAAATATCATTGGACGTCCTAATGTCGGGAAGTCAACATTGATGAATGCCTTAGTAGGGGAGCGGATGTCTATCATTACCAATAAACCACAAACTACTAGACATCGTATTGTTGGTATTGTGAATGATGAAACACACCAAGTTGTTTTTTCGGATACACCTGGATTTATCAAAGATCCTTCCTATGGAATGCAAGAGCATATGAATTCCTTTGTTAACTCTACGTTTAAGGATGGAGATGTGATGATGGTCGTAATAGATGTGACGGATAGATATGATGCTGAAAATCCACTTTTTCAGAAACTTAAAAAAGTAGAATTGCCTTTATTTTTAGTAATCAACAAAGTAGATTTAGTAGATGATGCTACCTTGTTACAAAAAATAGAAGACTGGAAAGAAGTAGCGGATTTTACTGAAATTGTCCCTATTTCAGCACTTAACAAGGCAGGAACAGTTAATCTATATAATTTAATATTAAAATATATACCAGAAGGGCCTGCTTATTATCCTAAAGAGCAATTTACAGATCGTCCCGAACGATTTTTTGTATCTGAGATTATTCGTGAAAAAATACTACTATTATATCATCAAGAAATACCTTATTCTTGTGAAGTGATTGTAGATTCTTTCAAAGAAGATGAACATAAAAAATTAGTTCGTATCCATGCTACTATTTATGTTAGTCGCAAAAGCCAAAAAGGGATTATAATCGGAAATAGAGGTAGTGCTATCAAACAACTAGGGATAGATGCTCGAAAAGACATTGAAAAATTCTTAGATTCTAGAGTCTATTTAGAACTCTACGTCAAAATAAGAGACAATTGGAGAGATGATGATAAAATGTTGAAAAGTTTTGGATATAAATCATAAACAAAACAGGAAAATAGGGGATCCTCCAAAAAACAGTACTTGAAGTAGAGAGTAATAGCTCAACAGATTGTAAAAAGCTTAATTGAATGAATTTCATTCAATTAAGCTTTTTTTATGATATAAAATGAAATATCAATAAAGGAATGTATACAGGATAAATTTATGTAAAAATGGAGGTAACAACTCTCTGTCTTTCTTCATTGATGTAGTGATTATTTAAAAGCTACCACAAAACTAGTTTTTAAATTGTATCAAGAATATTCCCTTTTAACAAAGAAGCTTACTCGCTTTTATGTATTCTACAGAATAGATAATTACATCCCCCGTAATTAGTTATTTGAGCTGGTTAGTACAGTAGAATTTCTTGTAGAAACTACTTTTCCCTATTCCCCACAATACCCATTTGTATAATAAGAACAATTACTCTAAAATCATATAGGTTGGTTTTGGAAAAAATAAACACAAAAAAGTGAAAATAAAATAGTAACTTTGCTCTTCCAATGTAAAATTGTACCATAATGAACGCTTTTTTTGACTTAAGTCGCTAATTAACAGGGGTGTATGGTGTAATTGTCATTGAATTATATTTTTTCAAATGTGTTTATTATCTTAGGATAAGACTACTTAAAAACCTTTTCTGTAATTTTGGAATTGATAAAAATTACTTTTTTTAGACTGAAGGTTTGTATGGTGAGATAATGAATTTTAAAAGGTATTAATTAAAAATTAAAAATAATATTAAATGGTTAATCTTCGACTACTACTAAATTTTAGAGGAAGTACATTTTTACTTCTTTTCTTATGCTTACTCCAAGTTGAGCAATCGTGGGCAGATGGTACTGCTCAGGTAATGCCAACTAATACCAATGGGGTATCTCTGTATGTGAGTACAGGACGTACACAGGGGTCTTACATTGGTAGTGTTGCTTCTCAGAAAATAAATATTCGTATTGCGGATAATGCAACTGAAAATATTTATTTAGGTTTTAATACAGATGCTACCAATGCATTTTATCGTTTGGTGGACCCACTTGGAGTTATTGTTCAGACAGGAGCAGTGCCTTCAGCTGCGGGGGCAGGTTTTATTGCTAATTACGCAGAAGGCTTAGCAGGACCAAATATAGGAGGTGCAGTACCAACTGGTTTTACACCAACCGTTTATAATCCTCTTTTAGATGGAGATTATATCATAGAATTTTTTCAGAGTAATGATGGTGGTGTAACACCGTTAGCAGCTACTGAAATTTTTATGTACTTCTTTGATATTACAGTATCAGATGGTGCTAATAATAGAGAGATTGGCCGTGTCCATTGTCAAGGGTGGTCTTTTTATATGTACGATCCGGCTACTTTTACGCCAGATTGTACTTTTGCATTTGAGGGTAGTTACTTTGCACATACACCTGATAGTACAGTGGTAGAGCTAGATTTCCAAACGGATTTTAGACCATGTGCTTTTGTGGTTGCAATGAATGAATATGGAACTTTACAAACAGGAAACTTCATATCAAGTCGTATTTCACGTACAACAGGAAATGCGGTACCGAATTTCCCTGATGCTTACAAAGTATTCTTGACGATACCAGATACCTTTGAGTTTGAGATAGCACCTGTTTCTAACCCAGCAACAGTTATTAATAATATATATGGTTGTCCAGGAGCTTATTTTATCCCTGTTGTCAATGAATCTAGTGGAGATTTAGCAGTAGTGTTAGATTTTAATGGAACTATTGGTTACCAACCAGGTACTTCTGATCGATTAATCGAGGCTTATGATCTGCCAGCAGGAAATAATGTTATTTCATGGGATGGACTAGATGGTCTTGGTAATGTAGTTGCAGGAGGTGTTAATTTAAGCATACAGCTTACCCTATTTCGAGGGCGAGTCTGTACTCCGATCGCAGATTCGGAGATTAATCCTAATGGAATTGTTATTAATTCTATTTTCCCTTTACCGTCTGTCGGACAGTTGTATTGGGATGATACTCAACTACAAGTAGGAGCATCTTGTCTTGCAGGATATAATACTGTAGCAGGGGTGGCTACTACTAGCATGCTACAAGGAGTACCAAGTCCAGGGCACTCTTGGGATGAGGTTTCTACTTTGGCAACACCTACGCCTGCACCAACTGTGGGTGGTAGTTTAACACCCACACTTTGTGATGATTATGGAGACTTAAGAACATTAAATACATGGTCTTGGTCCTATCAGGTTAGCTCGAATGCATTTGCAGCGACAGTTCCTGAGTGTGATATTGATGGAGATGGGGTCGCAGAGATAGATGATATTGATGACGATAATGATGGTATTCCAGATATTGTAGAAGGAAATGGAGTAGATCCAAGTGGAGATCAGGATGGAGATGGTTTACCTAATTATTTAGATCCAGATTTTCCAGGATTTGTAGATAGTAATAGTGATGGTGTTAATGATAACTTTGATCCTGACGAAGATGGTATCCCTAGCCATTTAGATTTGGATGCAGACAATGATGGTATAGCAGATATTGTAGAAGCTGGTGGAGTGGATACAGATGGTAATGGTCTGATTGATGCTACAGTAGACTTAGATGGTGATGGACTAATTGATAATTATGATAGTCAGACAACATTTGGAGGAATTATTCCAATTCAGACACCAGAAACAGAGCGTTACACAACAACTGGATTTACGTGTCAGAATGTTACTTCTCCTTCACATCCTATCTCTCTTAGTGTTAGTACGCAGGATGCGGATACCGATATTACATTCAGTTTTGATTTGTATGGAGATTATGGAAACAATATAGAAGGTTTCACTTTGACAGGTGAAGGAGGAACTGCTATAGGGGCCACTTTTAATAGAACCAACTCTAATATACCTGCGTACAATGATTGTGGCTTCCCAACCATGCGATTCACCATTACAATTCCAAGAGCTGACTGGAATACATGGAATGATGATGGATTAGTGAACATGAATTTACAAGCTAATAATAATGTTGGACCAGTATGTCCTCTAAACGGTGGGGCGTTTATAGCATCTTCTTGTATTGGAAATATAGATGCTTCTTATCAATACAACACAACAGATTGTAAGACAATAGCGTCTCCTCAACACTTATTTACAGCAAATTCAGGAACAACAGACGTTACTTCTGATATTACCTTGACGTTCACATTAGATGGAGATTATGGATCTAATGCCCAAAACTTTACTCTTCAAGGAGAAGGAGGAACAGCAATCGGTGGGATATTTAATAGACTAAATTCTAATAACCCAACTTATGCAGGTTGTGTTACACCAGGTATGACTTTTACAGTAACAATTCCTCAAGCAGATTGGAACCTATGGAATAATGATGGTACAGTTGAAATCACCTTGTCAGCTAATGCCTTAGTAGCGAACCAATGTCCAAATGGATTTACCTCTTGTATAGATAATATTAATTTCACGACACCAAATGGTCCTGGGTTTGACATAACAAACGCAGATACAGACAATGACGGAATTCCTAACTTCTTGGATAGAGATTCTGATAATGATGGTATCCCAGATGTAGTAGAAGTTGGAGGAACAGATGAAAATGGAGACGGTGTAGCAGATAACTACGCAGATGTAGATGGAGATGGATGGAATGATGTAGTGGATGGAGATGTAGGTAATGATGGCACATCTGAAAATCTAACAGATGTATTATTGATCACAAGTACTGACACCAATGGGGACGGAGTACCAGAAAGCTATCCTAATGGAGATTCAGATTTAGATAGTATACTAGATTATTTAGATCTAGATGCGGATAATGATGGTATTCCAGATGTAGTAGAAGCAGGTGGTGTTGATGTAAATGGAGATGGAAGAGCAGATAACTATGTAGATGTGGATAATGATGGTTTCAATGATGTGGTAGACGGAGACCCTACCAATGCTTTGACAGCAGGTTCGGATATAGATGGAACTAATAGCCAAAATGCAACTACTCGTACAGGTTCGGATACGAATGGAGACGGTAATCCAAATAGCTACCCAGAAGATGATACGGATGGAGACGGTGTGTTGGATCAATTGGATCTAGATGCGGACAATGATGGTATCCCAGATGTAGTAGAAGCAGGAGGAACAGACGTGAATGGAGATGGTAGAGCAGATGGTTATGTAGATGCAGACGGAG
>CAYOJF010000045.1:0-39598 GCA_964404215.1 uncultured Aureispira sp.
ACCAAATCATCTTGCCAATCTTCGTTCATATCAAGAAAACAATACCCTTCGTATAAATCCATATTAAGTGGCACTATTGCTATCGTATCCCATTGTGCAGCTTCTTTTATGGCGAGCACTATACTATCGTGACGAGGATAAAAATTACCATCATACTCTTCCTCACTCCAAAAAATTTCCGCTCGAATTTGCTGTTGATGAATAACGGTATCCAGACGGTACTTTTCTGTCCATTTTACTTCACTATATGGATAAGGATTTTGAATACAAATTTCTTTTTCTCCACATCCAGTGAAGAACAACCACAAGCAAATCAATACTAAAAAGTAATTTATCTGCATCCCTACAATAATTCCATCAACTCTTCTTTCATTTTAGAAGATTCCTCTTTATTGAGTCGCCCAGACAATAACAAACGCATTTTTCGACGACGAAGAGCTTCATCATAACGAGTTTGTTCTTCGGCTGTCAGTGCAAGAACAGCAGGGACTTCTATAGGCCTTTTTTTAGCATCATCGACGGCTACAAAAGTAAAATAAGCATCATTACAACGTCTTGTATTAGCCCCCTTCATATTAGAAGAAAATACCTCCACATACACTTCTACAGAAGTAGTAAAGGCTCGAGTTACCACACACTGTATGGTAATGACATCTCCCAACGGAATTGGTTTCTCAAAAGAAACATTATCCACAGAAACAGTTACAACATAACTTTCACAATGCTTACCAGCACATATCCCAGCAGCAATATCCATCCATCGCATAAGATTCCCCCCCATTAAATTATTGATAGGATTGGTATCATTCGGCATAATCATTTCTGTCATGATCGTGCGAGAGGCAGATATTTTCTTGGCTTCCATATTTATAGTATTAAATCGTTCATTTTTTTGTATCTTAGAGTATCTGACGACCACTACAGTCAGCTTATTTTTTCACACTCTAAATTCATCGCACAAACATACAAATTATGAAACAGATACTTTTCATTTTAGTTGCTTTTAGTTCATTTTTCAGTTGCACAGATTCTACCACGCCAACAGAAGTTGATCCCTCAACACCTTCTACAGAAACACCTGTTGTGTTTAAATTATCATCTACCGCAGATTCACTGTATCACCTAGTAGGCGAAAAGCACGATACGGCGATGTTATTGATGTCTAATATTGCCAATGCTAGAGCAGCTGTCCGATCTGCAATGAAAGAAAACAGCCATCTAAAAGCAGTAGAGGAGATATCCCTAGAACAACTATTAGCACTCAATAATGCCGATAAAGCCATGATGACATGGATGAACGAATTTAAAAACATAGAAATGGATGAAGAAACTTATCAAGCCTGGTCAGAAGACGAAATCATGGATTACCTCCAGAAAGAAGAAACCAAAATAGAAACCGTTCATCAAGAAATGCTAGAAAGTATTGCCAAAGCTAAGGCAATGGTAGCCAGATATAAAAAATAAACCATGTCTAATCTAACCCTTATTTTGTCTATTGCTTTGATTGTATTACTTCTCTATGCTTGTCAGAGCGGAAAGGTACAAGGCGACATTCATCCTGACATCCCCGCCTTGCCACTGAGTCAGTCCGAAAACCTATCACTACAGCAGCTTCCACATATTACTACGATACAGTATGCCCCTGATGGAAATATTCATGCGATAGGTCGAAGACCTGAAGATACGACTATGCCTAATCGTTTGCATAAATATCTCTTCATTTATACACCAAATTTCGAACTCATTGAGCAGCGTTTAATTACTAAAGATAAAAATTTTGTAGCTATAGTTGACCCACAGTCAAATGTCTACTGTAGCAAATCTGGCTCTGCGATGATGAAATATAGCTATCCTGACTACAAGGCTAGCCAATTGGAGTTCCACCCCATAGCTACACGACTAAACGAAATAGCTAATAGAGAACTAAGATCATCCAAAAATACCCCCAATTATAAAGAATATAAACGCCTAAAGAAAGAAGGAAAAGAGGACGAGATTGATGCTAACCGTAAAGAAGTTGCTAAGGCTCTACAACAATGCTACGAACAACACTTGGACTTAGATGCCATTGATTATGGAGTTTATCATAGTGGGAAATATGTATTTTTCATGAAAAATGGAAAACAATATAGGCTGAATAGCTATCAAGGAATGAATGGAAAAGCATCTTTATCATCCTTCCTAAAAAAACAAAGTAAAATTATCATCTATAGACACCACAACCGTGATGATAAGGGACGTTCTATTGCAAATATGCTCTTGCTGGAACAGCATAAGAAAAAAGGAATCAACCTTCAAGATCGTTTAGTACAAATAGATTATGCTGTTTCTGAAAAGAAAACCACTTTCGAAAATTGGCCTAACACTGGTTATACCAAAGCATTTTACTATTACCAGCTTAACTTCAACCAAGCGACAGCGACTTTCAAAATAGAGCAAAATGTCAAAAGTAAAAACAAGATAGAAGTTATTGGACAAGAAGAGGCTCCCGTTTGTTTTCTCAGAGGAAATGAGTGGTATGTAGTCCAACCCATCTAAGAGCTCTTTTTTTAATAGAAATGCTTTTATCGCAACTCGTTTGGTGTCCTGCTCAGAAATATATTTTCCTAATTGAGTTCTAAAATATTTGGTTATGAAACTATTCAGAAGCTACCTTCTTCTTCTTTTTTGTGGTATGGGTCTGTGTTCTCTATCGGCACAAATCAATCGGCTTTCTATTCCATTTGAAGATAGCAGTGGTCAGACTCTATCTTATGCTCTAGCTGGGGGACTCAACAACCCTCAATTTTCTACATTAGACCTCAATGGTGATAGTAATCTTGATTTAGTGTATTTTGATCGTCAAGGTAATATTTTTGTTCCATTCATACATCAAAACAATCGCTACGAGTTGGCACCTAATTACCAGTCTATTTTCCCTACAGTAGAACGATTTGCTCTCTTCCGAGATTACAACTGCGATGGAATTAAAGACCTATTTAGTTACAACTATGATGACAATAGCAATCGAGTCGGCATAGCTGTTTATCAAGGTGGCAGAAACAGTCAAAATCAACTCGACTTTAGCTTGGCGAAACCTATACTAGAATATACCTTCAAACGACAAACCAATCGAATGAATATCTCTATTTCAGATATTGATTTACCTGCCATAGATGACATTGACAACGATGGGGATTTGGATATTCTCAACTTTAATAGTGCGGGGGGCTATGTCGAATACTTTGAAAATCAATCGCAAGAATTGGGCTATGGCTGCGACAGCCTTATCTATACTTATGAAGATGATTGTTGGGGGCGTTTCTACGAAAGTGGTGTGACCGAAGTCATCAATCTCAGCAACGCTATAGACAGCTGTGCTAATCTATCAGGATGGACTCCCGTTCGTTCTCCTAGACACGCAGGCTCTACACTTCTGACACTGGATATGGATAATGATGGGGACAAGGAATTGATTTTGGGGGACTTGTCTTTCAGCAATCTCAATTTGCTGACCAATTCAGGCAATAGTGATACAGCATTCATAACTTCACAAGAAGTCTATTTTCCACAAAATACAATTCCTATCAATTTAGACATTTTCCCAGCTGCTTTTTACGAAGATGTCAACCACGATGGCAAAAAGGACTTGTTAGTTGCTCCCAATATTGAAAGCAATGCTCAAAATAAACAGGTACTATTTTATCAAAATACAGGCTCTAGCACACAACCCATTTTTGACTACCAGTCCAATGATTTTTTGGTCAAAGACATGATTGACTTAGGAACAGGAGCTTTCCCTACGCTAGTAGATATCAATGGAGACGGTTTGCTAGATTTAGTGGTTGGCAATTTCTATACCTTTATCCAGACAGGCGTTCGAGAAAGTAGTCTATACTATTATGAAAATATAGGTACCTCTACTCAAGCTCGTTTTCGATTACGATCTCGAAATTTTGCCAATTTAAAACAATATAATTTTGATCGAATAGCCCCTACTTTTGGTGACTGGGATAATGATGGTGATTTGGATTTATTGATTGGGTTAGAAAATGGTAAATTAATGTATATAACTAATCAAGGCAATAGCACTACCCCTAACTACACAGGGCTATTCCCCAATTATGCCAATATTGATGTGGGTAACAATGCGATGCCACAATTGGTAGATGCAGATAGAGATGGTGACTTGGATTTACTTATTGGAGAACGCAATGGCAATACCAACTATTTTGAGAATACAGGTAATGCCAACACTCCTACTATTAGTAATGTTCCGACTACGGCTAGCTTTGGCTTCGTAGATGCCAAAATCGCAGGACAAATCAATGGCAATTCTGCTCCACTACTCGTTGAAATAGGAAATGAGTATCATTTTTTTGTAGGAAATCAAGCAGGTAATTTTTGGCATTTTACAGATGTAGATAATAATCTAACAGGAAGTTTCCAAAGAGTAAATAGTTCCCTTGATCTAATAGATGATGGTAGTATTACAGCTCCGACCTTAGGCGATCTAGATGCAGATGGTCAACTAGATTTGATCTTGGGAAACCAACGAGGAGGACTGACCGCCTATACAGATCCTGCTCTACCCAACTACTTTATCCTAAACCAGTCCTCCAATAAAAAAGTAATAATCTACCCCAATCCAACTTCCAATAGCATCAAAATTGACTTCCCCTACGTTATTAATAATAACGTACTTATCAGTATATTTACTCCTGTTGGTCAATTGGTTTACCATCAAGAACACTGGTTTGATGACACTTCAGATGATTTGTCCCTTGATTTTTTATCTACAGGAAGCTACATGATCCGCCTTCAGACCTCCACCTCAATTCATACACAAATCTTATTGATAACAAAATAACACGACTCATGAACAAAATTATTTTTACGCTTTTTAGTGTACTCTGTGCACAGGCATTGTTAGCCCAAACCAACCTCCAATCGGTCAATTTCCCGCTAGTAGATCAAGCTGGAAACACCCTAGTCAATCCTTGGGCAGGAGGACTAAATTTACCACAGTTTTCAGCAGTAGATTTAAACAATGATGGAATCATGGACTTGGCTGTCTATGATAGAGATGGTCAATGTGTGACACCTTATATCAACAGAGGCACTCCCAATCAAGTAGATTATCATTATGCCCCTGAGTACATTGATAGATTACCACAAGGTATTTTCAATTATATGCTTTTCAGAGATTACAACTGTGATGGCATTATGGATATCTTTGCTCATAGTCAACCACCTGGACAAGGTTCTGGTATGGGGGTATGGGAAGGAAGTTATGATGTAGATAATAAAATCCAGTACACTAAAATAGTAGAAACATTAAAGTATGATTATGGACGTACCTTCCTAGGGACGATCTTTGTTTTCAATACGGATGTACCTGCTGTAGATGATGTAGATGGTGATGGTGATCTGGATATTTTATGTTTTACATTGAATTTTTCTTTTGCCAAAAATATACAATACTATAAAAATACTTCTGTAGAAGATGGCTATGGCTGTGATTCCCTTATTTTCAGACTCGAAAATGAATGTTTTGGGCAGTTAGAAGAAACAGGTATAGCTAGTATTTGCAACTTTAGCCCTGACACAGATAGTTGTAGAAATAACCGTTACTGGGACGGGCCATTGCGTACTGTTATGCCACATATCAATGAAGCTATGGCCAATAGCTATATGCGTAACGGAAGGCACATTGGAGCCAGTATGTCTGCGACTATTGATTATGATGGTAATGGTACCAAAGATTTAGCCTTAGGGGGCGTTAGCTATAAAAACATCAATATGGTCACTACCATCAACTACAACAACAGTGACTCTTTATTAGCAGTAGCACAAGACACCCTATTTCCTTCCAATGACAAACCAGTTGATGTCTTTGCCTTTGCTTCTGCTTACTTCTTAGATGTAGACAATGACAATATCGTTGATATGATTGCTGCACCAACAGAAACAGGAATTTGCGAAGCAGTTAAAGATAGTGTCGCTTGGTATTACAAAAATACCAGTAGTACTCCTACCATGCAGTTTGTCTTCCAACAAAAAGACTTCTTAGTTGGAGGAATGCTAGACTTAGGTCAAAACACCTTCCCTGTCATTCATGATTTTGATGGTGATGGCTTATTAGATATTTTGCTTGGTGGAAAAGGGCGTTGTCAAGATCCTCTAGTACCTGGTCTTCAGGGAGCAGGAACCTACAAAAGTGGATTAACATTGCTTCGCAATACGGGTACCGCCACGGCTCCTAGTTTTGTAGTAGCTACCCGTGACTATGCTCTACTAGACACCCTTAGTATCAATAACCCACACCCTGCCTTGGGAGATATGGACGGTGATGGCGATATGGATATGATGATAGGCGGCAGCGATGGTAAAATTGCTTATTTTGAAAACAAAGGAGGGGCTGGAAATCCTTGCCTCTGGAACAATCCTATCTACAACTATCAGGGTATTGATGCTGGAGATGAAAGTGCTCCTACTCTAGGTGACCTAGATGGAGACGGTGATATGGATCTCATTGTTGGAAACTTTGGTGGCAATGTAAAGTATTATGAAAATGGCGGTTCTATCGGTAACCCCATGTTCTCGCCTACTCCACTGACCGATACACTTGGGGGATATGGTATTGCCGCTAATTTTGGAAGAATTACGACTCCATTTTGTTATAATAATGGAGGAAATTGGGAACTATTCATCGGTCAACAAAGTGGTCAAATTGCTCGCTTAAATAATATCAATAATAACGTACTAGGTGTTTATGATACCCTATCAGAAAACTTGTTAGGTAACGATATTGGTAAAATGACAGATATTGCCGTAGCTGACCTCAACAATGATGGGTTCCTAGACTATGTCGTAGGAAATGTAAAAGGTGGTCTCAATATATTGACTGATCCACAGGCGATTCTCACTCAAAACATGATCAATCAGCCTAAACAAAACTTACAGATCTATCCTAATCCTGCTCATCAGCATTTGAATATTGTATTGGATTATCCTACGACAGAGACTGTTTCGTTTACTTGTTACAATGCTCTTGGTCAAGCATTACTACAAAATCAAAAAGTGGCTGGAGAGCAGCAATATCAATTGGACATTAGCAACCTGCCTGCTGGCATTTATTTCTTACAATTAGAAACAGCTAATAAACAAATTTCGGCTCCTTTTGTGAAGCAATAAAACTAAGCTTTTAGAATACGACTTTTTTCAAAGAAAACCCCCTAAATCAAGTGGATTTAGGAGGTTTTTCTTTCCTCTAGGTTATACTTATTTAGTATATTTATACACCAACATTATTAATAGCGAAATAATACCAATCATGAACAAAATTACTTTTACGCTCTTTAGCATATTCTGTGCACAGGCATTATTAGCCCAAACCAACCTTCAATCTGTTAATTTTCCATTAGTAGATCAAGCTGGAAACACCCTAATCAATCCTTGGGCAGGAGGCATGAATTTACCTCAGTTTTCAGCAGTCGATTTCAACAACGATGGTATTATGGACTTAGCGGTCTACGATAGAGATGGGCAGTGTGTCACTCCTTATATCAACAGAGGCACCCCCAACCAAGTAGATTATCACTATGCCCCTGAATATATTGATCGACTACCACAGGGTATCTTTAATTATATGCTTTTCAGAGATTACAACTGTGATGGTGTCATGGACATATTTGCTCATAACCAACCTTTTGGAGGAAGTTCTGGTATGGGGGTATGGGAAGGAAGCTATGATATAGATAATAAAATTCAGTACACCAAAATAGTAGAAACATTGAAGTATGATTACGGACGTACCTCCCTAAGGACGATCTTTGTTTTCAATACGGATGTACCTGCTGTAGATGATGTAGATGGTGATGGTGATCTGGATATTTTATGTTTTACATTGAATTTTTCTTTTGCCAAAAATATACAATACTATAAAAATACTTCTGTAGAAGATGGCTATGGCTGTGATTCCCTTATTTTCAGACTCGAAAATGAATGTTTTGGGCAGTTAGAAGAAACAGGTATAGCTAGTATTTGCAACTTTAGTCCTAATACAGATAGCTGTGCTAATAACCGTTATTGGCAAGGTCCATTACGTACGGTTATCCCACATATCAATGAAGCTATGGCAAATAGCTACATGCGTAACGGAAGGCACATTGGAGCCAGTATATCTGCGACCATTGATTATGATGGTAATGGTACTAAAGATTTAGTACTAGGTGGTGTAAGTTACAAGAATATTAATATGGTTACTACTATCAACTATAACAACAGTGACTCTTTGTTAGCCGTAGCACAAGACACTTTCTTTCCTTCTTACAACAAGCCCGTTGATATTTTCACCTTTGCCTCTGCTTACTTTCTGGATGTAGACAATGATAATATCGTTGATATGATTACTGCTCCCACAGAGGCAAGCATTCTTTGTGAAGCGGTTAAAGATAGTGTCGCTTGGTATTATAAAAATACTAGTAGCACCTCTACTATGCAATTTGCTTTCCAACAAAAAGACTTCTTAGTCGGTGGAATGTTAGACTTGGGTCAAAATACATTTCCTGTTATTCATGACTTTGATGGTGATGGCTTATTAGATATTTTGCTTGGTGGAAAAGGGCGTTGTCAAGATCCATTAGTAACTGGTGTACAAGGTATAGGAACCTACAAAAAAGGACTCACATTACTTCGCAATACGGGTACCGCCACTGCTCCTAGTTTTGTAATAGCTACTCGTGACTATGCTCTATTAGACACGCTTAGTATTAATGAACCGCACCCTGCCTTAGGTGATATGGACGGTGATGGCGATATGGATATGATGATGGGTGGAAGTGATGGTAAAATTGCTTATTTTGAAAACAAAGGAGGAACAGGAAATCCTTGTCTGTGGAATAGTCCTATTTATAATTATCAAGGTATTAACGTTGGAGGCAGTAGTGCACCTTCTCTAGGTGACCTAGATGGAGATGGAGATTTAGATCTTATTATTGGTGATTCTGGTGGTAATGTAAAATACTACGAAAATGGCGGTTCTATCGGTAACCCCATGTTCTCTCCTACTCCATTGACGGATACGCTTGGGGGATATGGTATTGCCGCTAATTTGGGAAGTATCACTACTCCTTTCTGTTATAATAATGGAGGAAATTGGGAATTATTCATCGGTCAACAAAGTGGCCAAATTGTTCACTTAAATAATATCAATAATAACGTACTAGGTGTTTACGATACTCTATCAGAAAACTTACTAGGTAAAGACATTGGTAAAATGACTGATATTGCCGTAGCTGACCTAAATAATGATGGGTTCCTAGACTATGTCGTAGGAAATGTAAAAGGTGGTCTCAATATATTGACTGATCCACAAGCGATTCTTAGTCAAAACACTATCAATCAGCCTAAGCAAAACTTACAGCTCTATCCTAATCCAGCTCATCAACATTTGAATATTGTATTGGATTATCCTACGACAGAGACCGTTTCGTTTACCTGTTACAATGCTCTAGGACAAGCATTATTACAAAGTCAGAAAGCGGCTGGAGAGCAGCAGTATCAATTGGACATTAGTAATCTTCCTGCTGGTATTTACTTTTTGCAGTTAGAAACTGCCAACAAGCAAATTTCTGCTCCTTTTGTGAAGCAATAAAAATTAGTCTTTTAGAATAGTTTCTAATATAGAATTTCCATATAAAAGCCCCCTAAATCACGTCTGATCTAGGGGGCTTTTTTAACAACTTCATCTAGTAGAATTAAGCGTATAATCTCACTAAAACTAGTCCTCACCCTCTTCTATAGGTCTTTTGCTAGCATCTTCTACTTCTGTAGGTCCATCTATAATTCTTTGTTCTTCTAATGGCATTTCTTCGTCAGGAAAAACAGGCTCCTCTATAGGAAAGTCAGGCATCGAAGAGCCCTCGGTGTAATTCCTCCACGAATAATCATCGTAAACTACAACAGCCATTGTCCCATTACCTATCAAAAAAATAGGAATCAAAACTAGCCCAAAAGTACGCCAAAGTTTAGCACTCTGCAATGCCATTTTTTGATAGCTCTCTACAGATTCTTCTTGATTGTAATTATCATTAGCCTTAGCAGAACGCCATGCCAAATAACCAACCCATGCTACGCCCAGACTGATTATCAAAACACATAGCCCTATCAGTAATTCGAGCCAATATATACCAGAGACAGCCCCTAGAATAATCATAGCGGCAATACTCCCTAAAGGAACCAACATAAAAGCTCCAAATCGCAACCACCAACTCAATTTACTCAATTGTTTCTTCAACTTCGTTTCTTGCAGTTGACTTAAGTCACCATCATCCAATATCCGTTCTTCCATTAGCGTAAGATTTTTTGTTCAAAAGCATCAATTTGATTTTTATCTCCTAATACCACTAGAGCCATTCCTATTCCAATTTTAACGTCTGGTCTAGGGTTCACATCATATTTACCATCTGCATAACGCATTCCAATGATATTCACCCCTGCTTTTCCTCTCAAATCCAATTCACTAATTGACTTATGTTGAAATTCTGGTAAAAGCTGTCCAAATTCTACTTCTTTGAAATGAATAGCCACCTCGCCCATATTAGAGATAATACTGAAAAATTCTACTACATTAGGTTGATTAATTAATGTAGCCATGTAAAACCCTCCTATTACCTCTGATAATACAGCATAATCTGCTCCTGCTCTCAATAGCTTTTTTTCAGCTCTTTGATCCGCTGCCCTAGTAATAATCCGAATAGATGGATTCAACTCTCTTGCCGTCAATACCGTATATACATTGAAAGCAGCGGCACTATAAGTCACTACTATAGCCTTCGCTTTTTCTATTCCTGCCTCTAGCAGTACTTCATCGTCATTAGCATCCCCTCTAAGGTAAAAATACCCCAGTTCTCTCGCCTCAATTTCTTTTTCTGCTGAGGGCTCTACAATTACGAAAGGTAACTCATTTTTAACCAACTCCTGACAAACCTGTTTCCCATGTCTCCCAAAACCGCAAACAATGGTATGATTTTCCAATTTTTTTATTTTTTTGTATGTGGTATAGTGTTGCAAAAATCGACGCATCTCTCCTTCTATCAAAAAGGAAGATATAATCGTCAAGCCATAAGCAAAGATACCAAGATTAAATACAATCAAAAAGGAGGCAAACAACTGTCCTGCCGCTCCAAGTGGTTTTACCTCTCCATATCCTACAGTTGACAGTGTAATAATAGTCATATAGAAAGCCTCTGCGAAACTATAATCGCTAATACACATGAAGCCAACTACCCCTGTAATTGTTGTAGCGAACAACAATAAAACAGCAACCAAAAATTTACGGATATACTGATTGAAACGCTCAAAACGTTTCCTTCTAACATTATCAACCAAATTACTGGGGAGCATTTTTTAAGCTTTATTCCATTTACGTAGTTGATTTAACGCTGCTCGCATATCTTTGGGCAATGGGCACTCCACAGCAACTTTTGCTTGTGTAATAGGATGCTCAAAGGAGAGTGAATACGCATGTAGTGGCACCCGACTCAACAAAGGATTCTCTTGTGTATCTTTCTTTAAATTAAATTTTTTGCGTTTGATTTCAGACAAGAATAATGATCGTTTCTGTGCATAGGCAACATCCACGGCCAATGGATGCCCCAGATGTTTTAGGTGCACTCTAATCTGGTGCATTCTCCCTGTCATAATCTGTACATCTACCAAAGCATAACTCGCAAAACTTTCTTTTACTTCATAATTTGTGGTGGAAGGCTTTCCTCTTTTGATGTCTATTCGCATAGTCCCATTAGTATTGGGCGACAATCCAGCGTCTATCACTCCTTTTGGATTAATTGGCGTTCCTTTTACCAATGCATAGTAATGTTTCTCAGGCTTTCTAGCCTCAAATTGTTGACTCATCAACTTATGCGTCTCTTTTGTCTTTGCAAAACAAATGAGTCCACTCGTACCTTTATCCAATCTATGAACAATGTAAATATTAGTATAGATCTTCTTTAATTCTTGGTACAAATTAGGAATATCAGGACGAAAACGATCTGGGATCGTCAACAAGCCACTAAATTTATTTGCTATGAGCAGATGCTCATCTTCGTAAATGATTTCGTAAGATTTTTTTGCCATTATTTTATTTATAATCGACTTCGTTTGTTATCAAAACGAAGTAGCTGTATATTAGAGGTTATTAAGTATTAAAATTATATAAATAGGCTTATCATTTCCCAAAAAAGTTAATGGAGTTGCCCACTCTAAACAAAATTACTAAAAATTAAAGCAACTATGAGTTTTTCTAATGATAATCTGCCTTGGAGGATTGCTGTTGATTGTGTCATTTTTGGTCTTGACCAAAGTGTTGATATTAGGGTATTACTCATCAAAAGAGCCATCGAACCCTATATTGGCCAATGGGCACTTCCTGGGGGATTTGTACTCGACCAAGAAACACTAGATGATGCTGCCCGTAGAGAACTAAAAGAAGAAACAGGTGTAGAGAATGTTTTCATCGAACAACTGTACACTTTTGGGCATCCAGACCGAGATCCTAGAGGTCGAGTCATTAGTGTCGCTTATTATGCCTTAGTTAATCTCCAAGAACACCCTACCCATGCTGCCTCTGATGCTAAAGATGCTCAGTGGTTTACGATTGACAAACTCCCCCCACTTGCCTTCGATCATGCCACTATCCTTGATACCGCTATCAAGCGTTTAGATGCTAAGGTTCGTTATCAGCCGATTGGATTTGAGTTATTACCCGAAAAATTTACCTTGAGTGAATTGCAACATTTGTATGAAACTATCATTGGTCAACCACTTAATCGGAGAAATTTTCGTTCTAAAATACTAAAAATGGGTATATTAGAACAACTTGAGCGTCAAACAAATGTCGCTCATCGCCCTGCTTACTTATATAAGTTCAATGCCGAAAAATATGGAGAACTGACCAAAAAAGGATTTGAATTTGCGATTTCGCCTCCTAAAGAACGCTAGAGCATGTTGAAGAATTAAGTTCTTCAACATCAACGATTTGGGCGAAAATGAATTGATTTCAGGATTGAATAAGCCTCTTTTTGAGTTTGATAGCCTAGCTATCATGACTTAAAAAAGGTGCGATTAAATTCTAAATCAGACATTTGCAGCTTGAAGTTAATTTTTAAACAGGCTCTTAGACAAACCATCCTATGCAAAAAACTTCTCTTTTATATTCCTTATTATTTGTACTATTCTATTGGAATACAGCCCTACTAGGACAAGATACGCACTACTGGACACAACAGTTTGGAGCTCGGTCAGCCCTGTTAGGTGGAGCTGTTATTCATGGACTAGAGAGCAATAGTGCCGTTTATTACAATCCTGCTACACTTGCCTTTATTCGTCGCAATACTATATCACTCAACACCTCTCTCTACAAGTATGAAGATATTACGGTCAAAAATGGTGGCGGGACTGGAGTAGATTTGCAATCTCAACGAATTAGTCTGTATCAGAATATGATTTCTGGTTTACTAACCAAAACTCCAGAAAAACGCTATCGGATTGGATTCAATATTTTGACCCGTACACAAACTAATTTTGATTTTAATGTACAATATGAAGCCATAAAGGAAATTATTGCCAGTCAAGATGGAGAGGAATTCTACTTGGGTAATATTGAATTGCGAACGAATATCAACGAGACTTGGGGATGTTTAGGAGGTGGTTATCGTCTAAGTGATAATTTTTCTCTAGGCTTGACTGCTATTATAGCCTATAGAAATCATCGTCATCAAGTCGGTTATGCGGGCAAAGCTCTTAATACTCCTGACTCTGCTTCGGTCGCCAATGGGGCTTCTATTTTCATGGCTTCTAATACTGTTGATTTTGATTTCAGAACAAATATTGTTAGTTTATTATTCAAGGCTGGTTTTCATGCTCGATTTGGACGTTTCCGATTTGGGCTTAATTTGACCACACCTTCGGTAGGGCTTTGGGGACAAGCAAGGGTACAACGAGAAGAGCTACAAACCAATTTACCTGGCAATAGAGACCAACTCAAAGCCGATGAACAACGCTATTTGCGTTCACAATATCGTTACCCTGTTACGGTTGGTTTTGGAGCTGCTTATATTTATACACAAGGAATGATTAGTATTGCTTCAGAATATTTTGGACCAGTATACAGTTATGAAATGATAGAAGCCAATGCTTCCGACCCTACATTTCCTAGTTTTTTGAGCAATGGTGTAGAGCAATTTTTGACCGTTTATCAAGGAGCAGATCCAGTAATAAATTTTGGTTTAGGCTGGGAACAAGAAATAACTAAAAAAATAAAGTTACATTTGGGGGTACGTACTGATTTTACGTATGCTCGTACCGCAAATAGAGTATTTGGGTTAACACCTGTTAGTGCTCCTATTGATATTTATCATTTTTCGGCAGGAGTTTCTTTTCGTCGTAGAGCAAGCCGAATAAGCATAGGGTTCAATTACAGCTATGCCAATAGAAACATCCTCCAATTCGTCAATCTATCAGAGCCCGTGATTGATGCACAGCAACGTTTATTCCTATTCGGTTCTAGGGTAAATAATGCTCAAATAACTGCTCATAGTATTACCGCTATGATTGGTTATACTTATTATTTTGCATTGAAATAAAATTTCTGAATGAATACCATTACTAAGTTATTACAATTATACCACGATAACACTAAAGCTAAAGATGCTATTCGACTAATAGCTCATACAGATCAATCTGTATTCCTGACAGGAAAAGCAGGTACAGGGAAATCTTGGCTACTCAAGGCACTAACACCAGCACTAAATAAAAAGCATATTATACTAGCTCCTACAGAAGTAGCTGCACTGCAAGCTGGTGGAGAAAATATACATACCTTCTTTGGTTTTGAATGGAGGGTATATCTACCTAATGATAAAGCTATCCCTCCCCTATCACAACCAAGAATTGCTCTCCTTGAAGAAGTAGAACTCATTATTATTGATGAAATTTCGATGGTGCGGTGCGATTTAATGAATGCTATTGACCTATCCTTGCGACAGAACTTAGGCATTGACTTACCTTTTGGAGGGAAACAACTTTTGATGATTGGAGATTTATATCAACTGCCTCCTATTCTGAATGAAAAAGATAAAGAAACCGTCCAAACACTCCGCTCTAATTATTCCTCTCGCTACTTTTTCAGTGCAAAAGCTTTTGAGGACGAATTTGAATATCAAATTGTAGAACTAGCTAAAGTTTATCGTCAAAGAGATAAACGTTTCATTAGTCTATTGAATGCTATTCGCATCAATCAACTAACAGATGACCATATCCAACTACTGAACAAACGCTGTGTCGAAATACCTGATGGAGATCACAAATATCGGATCACATTAGCAACAAGTAATGCGATTGTCAATAAACTGAATGAAGAAAAACTAACCGAGTTAGAAGGAAACTTGTACGAAATTGCTGCCAAACAGCAAGGTCAATTTTCAAATGTAGGTAGCAACTTCCCTACAGATTCTATTATCTATCTTAAGATAGGTGCTCAGATTATGTTTGTACGAGATGATGACGAAGGTAGATGGATCAATGGGACTTTAGCAAAAGTAATCGATGTCCAACAAAGTCACATTACCGTCGAAATCAAAGATGGTACTACTAAAACACAATATGACGTAAAACGCCATACTTGGCTCAAGACAATTTATACTTGGAATATTGCCGAAGAAATTATTGAAAAAGAGGTTATTGGGAGCTTTACCCAATTCCCTATCAAACTGGCTTGGGGAATCACCATTCATAAAAGTCAAGGTCAAACTTTTGATAATGTCATTATCAATATGGGTAGCAAGGCCTTTGCTACAGGACAAACTTATGTTGCTCTTAGTCGTTGTACCTCTTTTAAGGGAATTATACTAAAACGACCTATACGAACAGAAGACATTTTTGTAGACAAACGAATCACCCGTTTTCTGGAAGCTCAAAAACAGTATCGTGCTGATAAGAACAGCTACATTACCATGCTAGAACACACTGAACGTTCTATTCAGCAACAACAAATTATACTTGCTTCGCTTGAAAAAACAGTAGAAAATCATCATAAAGATACTAGCCATATTGTAGAGCAATTGGTAGAACAATCTAGAAAACTAGAGTGGTTAGAATCAGATGCTGGATCTGCTCAAAAAAATCTCAAAGAAGTAGAGAGCAAATTAGGCACTGCACTTTCTGAACTCGCTCAAAAGGAGGATGATATGCTTGGTCTTCAAGGACAAACACTAACCCTAAAAGTTCTTTTAGGACTTGCTGCTGTCATTATCTTATATTTACTTTTCAACTAAAAATTATGTCCAACACAGAATTAATCCAAACCTTTTACCAAGCTTTTTCTAATGGCGATGCCGTTGGTATGAATGCTTGTTATGCCGACAATATCATATTTGAAGATCCAGCTTTTGGACAGCTTCGTGGTGATGCCGCTAAAGCGATGTGGTCAATGCTCCACGAGAGAAGTCAAGGGAATTTGAAAATTACATTTGATAATATCAAAGCAGACGAGAAAACAGGACAAGCTAATTGGAAAGCCGTCTATCCCTATGGCCCTAAAAAACGCCAGGTTATCAATAATGTCACTGCGGCCTTTGAATTTAAAGCAGGCAAAATCGTCAAACATACAGACACTTTTAGTCTTTGGAAATGGTCTAGTCAAGCTTTGGGGCTTCCTGGACATCTACTCGGCTGGTCGTCTTTCATGAAAGGTAAAATACAGGGACAAACGAACAAACTACTCCAAAAATATCAAGAACAAAATAGCTAGCTAAGAGCATGCATGCCTACAAAAAAGATAATGAAGTTGTTTAAATAGGTGAGTAAAAACAATACAAAAGCATTGAGAGAAAAAAATACAAGTACTAAGTACTTGTATTTTTTTTATATACTGAGAGTGAGTACTAAAAAAGCTCTCCTTACTAATGTAGGGAGAGCTTTTCGATATCTATATAGTTATATTTGTTTCTATCTAACAATAACTACTTTACGCTGTACATATACTTCTTCGTTCTGCATGATCAAGAAGTATGTTCCTGTAGTTAATCCATCTGCCTGTACTTGGAATGTCTCTATTCCTTGCTCTGCCGTTCCTGTTTGGAGTACTCGACCCATTACATCTATTAGCTGCCAGTTATATTCTCCTTCCAATGCTTGAGAGAACCCAACGTTAAAGAAGCTATAGGCTGGATTTGGATATACTTTCAAGTCAGTAATTTCCTGTCCTACAGCATCTGCTACATTATCTACATTGATAAATCGATTCACATCCTGTGTTGTTGCAGCTTGGTAAACCTCTTTTGTTCTACGATTCTGTACAAATACTACCGCTTCTAATCTACCTGGTATTTGAGCTGCTGCATTTGGACTACTTAGTCTTCCCTGCATAGTAGTATAATCCCATGCGGGTGGTGCTATTGTACGGGCAACTCCAATAGGGAAACTAGCGGTGCTAAATTCAGTACCACCATTATCAGGAAGCATTTTACGCATTACGTTTAGTTTCTCATTGTTCTGAGAATCTGTTGCAAGGCTATCCTGTATGATCACCACATGTACATCTATAGAGTCACTTGGAAGGCTTTCCAATCTAGTAACATCTGCTGTTACACTCACAGAACCACCATTGTCAACAATTGTCCCTATGTTAATATCAAATTTAGGGAATTGTAACATTGCCTGATCTAAATCTTGCTGTCTCATATCTGACGACAAGTTACTACTCGTCACACGCATACCATTCAGTAAGAATCGGTTTTCTGATGATAAACCATAAGTCAATACTCTGGCATCCGCATCGGCTGTATTCAATGCATAATTGATATCATATCCTGCATTACCAGATTGGTATTGAACTAAGACAACATCCAAACCATTATAACTATTGAAGACTTGGTTGTATACAGATAAATCGGTGTAGTGCATATTTTGACTAATAGCATCTTTATGTTGTTCATTACTAAAGTGCTCTACTAGTACATTACGAGTACGCTCTCCTACAAATATATTATCAACTGCTACTCCCTCTAAGCCTAATCCTGTAATTGTCTGTGGTGCCGAAGCGAATGCTAAACGGAAACGGATATCATCTTTCCCACAGAATTGATCTAAACGGAAACGAGGATCTTCCCAAGCTTTGTTATCAGAACGCATCATGCTCTCACCTGTCCATCCATGTGGATACGTTACATTCTGTTGTTGCCCTGGACGTGCCAATACAAAATTGGACTGATACCAGTTGATTCCTTCATTATCATCTCCCACTACTACCCAGTCTGCACTGTCTTTGCGATAGTACTCCAATACTACCCCATCTACATTATCAAGCATCGAACGCCACATATCCATTTTGATCATTGGTCTATCTGACTGCGTAAAGTCAAAACATGGTGTATATAACCATCCTGTCATTCCTTGACCGTATACCTGATTACCGACTGTTACCCAAGCACCATTTAAGGAATCTCTAATTACATCCCCTTCTAGTGAATTGACATACTGCCATACTTGTGTCGTATTAATTCCATCAATAGGTTGATCATCTTGCCAGCTTCCATTTGTACCTTGGAAATCCTCTTCATAATCACCATTTGCTAAATCAACAGAAGGTGAAATAATTACTTTCTGTGTATCACTCGTAATACATAATCCTTGGTTCGTCACATTCAGAATAGCATTATATACATTACTAGCACCATACTGATACTGAATCAGCGGAATTCCTGTTCGTGTAGTATCTAGTGGACTATTTACAATTGTTCCATCTCCAAAATTCCAAGTAATATTAGTAATAGAGTCAATAGATGGATCAGCATTTAACATTTCCCCATCAAATGTAACATCAGAACCAACACAACCACCAAAAGTCTGGAAGGTCAAATCTGGTGTATTAAACACATAGACCATGAAACTATCATTATTTGAACAAACCGTTGCACTGTCAGTGAAATTGTAGGTCACTAATCTAGGGCCAGGTAATGCCGCCAAATTCAACATCGAATCATTTGTAATACTAGTCAATGCTAAGTTATCTGTAAAGAATCCATAATCAATAGAATCTGGAACTCTATCCATTAGATTAAATAATACATCAGACTGACAGAATGAATCCTGTGCTAAGGTATCAAAATTAATCCTTGGGAATGGTCTTATTTCAAATGAACTAGAACCTTCTCCAATACACCCTCTAGTATCTTCATAGGTATAGTAAAGGTTATATTGATTGGTAACTAAATTTGTATCGACTAAACTTGGTGGATCTATCCAGTAATAAGACTGTCCCAATGTACTGGTATCTCCTCCTTCTGATATTTGTAAGAAACCAGAACCAGCTTTGTAGGTTGGGAAAATCATTACTAAAGTAGAATCTTGATTTTCACAGTAATAAGGATCTACTCCTTGGTATCTAATAACAGGTACGGTATCTAATCGGACAGAATCTTCTAATCTATCAGAACAACCTTGTGTTCCTTTTGTCACATCTATGTATTCATATAATATCTGTGCATAAGGATCAGGATGATTATTTCCTCTACCTGGTGCCAATATATCGAATAAACCAACAAAATTAGCAGGTGCTGTTGTGAAGCTACCTCTTCCTGATAAAGTATCATAAGTTATGGTATTACCCAAAGGACCTCCTACAACACGATTAAGGACAAATAATCGAATCGAGTCCCCATTCAAACAAATACTGTCTGGTAGGTTCATCCAAGATAGATCTGGATTCGCATGTACACGGACTACTTTACGAGTAGTATCCACACATCCAGATCCTGTTGGGAAGATGTAGGTCAATTCCATATCACCTGTTCTACCAGCGTCTATAATAGCACTGTCTGGGTAGAATATAGCACCACCACTACCTGTGTTCCCCCTACGTACTCCATGACCATAGAAAACACCTGTCTCCCCTAAAGGGCTTGTAGCGGTTACTGTCAGAACGACACTATCTTCGTTTTCACAGAATCCTAGTCCACCACCATCAATATCAAATGTAGCAGTATCTATAATCTGCTGTACAAATACATAATCTTCTATAAATGAGCTACACAAAGTAGCTGGGTCAGTATAGTCATAACGTACCATATCTGTACCTCCATAAAATGGAGTGTAAGTAGCTGGTGTAAATTGAGGACTTAAGGTGTCTGATAAATTACCATTAATTAAGTTACTAAATTGTCCACCTGCTGGAGCCCCTACTAATGTTTGTGCTGGATTATTATCACAATAGAAAGAATCCAAGTCGGTCATAGTTACTACCGGATAAGCGTTAATAGTGATGTTTTGTACGACACTATCTGTACAGCCTTTTGTATTTGTATAAATGTAAGTTACATCATGATTTCCAGGACTTACAGCGGCTGGATCAAACACATAAGCCGAATCCAAAATATTGGTTGTTCCTGGACCTGACATATATCCAATTCCTGCCGTATTACATGCTGGAGCAGTAATATCTCGCATACGCAATTCATCTACTCGGATGGCACGTCCCCAATCTTCTGTATATACCTGTAAGCCTAAGAACCAAGGTCCTGTAGCAATTGGAGTAAAGTCTACTGTAAACGGTACATACGCTTCGTCATTTGCCAATTGTGGATAATCTGCTGGTACTGTATTTAAGAATAATAAGTTATTCTGACGTCCCATCAGTACTCTCATTTTGGCATTACAAGTACCTACTGAACAACCTGGATCTATCTCATCTACTTTCGCCAAGAAAGTAATTTTATAATTGTGTCCTGCAATCAATTGCAGTGTATCGGTTACTAATGTCGTTCGTGTATCATTGAACTGTGTCGTATCTACTACCACACAACCTGCCCCTGCATAAGGAGCAGCTGCATCTGGTTGCCATTGTTTAGATCCTGGTCTTTCGTTGTATACAGTCCATGTCGCTGGAATTCCACTGTCAAACGTCTCATTCAATAAGAACTGAGCCGAAGTAGAATCAAAGTCTGGACAATAAGGACTTGGATCTATTGTAAAGGGTACTGCTGGGTCATTCGTACAATATTGTCCAGCAATAACTGGTGCAAATGTAATATCAGGTAAACCGTGAACCGTGAAGGTATCTTTGGTAGTATAACGACATCCATAAATATCTATCGCTTCTAATTCTACTACATGAATACCTGGGCTTAATGGCTGAGGTTTGAATTCGTAACTAGACTGTGGTACCCCTCCTATTTTCCAAATAGCAGTGTCAGGTGCCACAATATTACTAGTAATCAACACAGCTGGATCACTATCGCAGAATTCATCTGTTCCTGTGGAAGTAAAGAAATCTGTATTGACGCGCTCTGGAATCAAAATATTCATTGTGTCTGAATTACGACACACGACTCCATCTAAGTAATAGATCAAACGATAATTAACATCTATCGTACTATCTATGTTATGTACTAAGTAAGGATTCAGAACATTATTTTCTAAGGTATCTTCCATTGCGTAAGCTCCTGTTCCTCCCTCTAATGTAAAGTATCCTCCAATTCCATATAGGTTTGTTGATGGAATACCGCCTAACAGACGTAAGTTATTTTGCTCACAATAAATACTATCTACTACATTTCTGTTGATTTGTACCGTATCGTTTTGTGTTTCTATGAAAATCGGCTTGTGAATTTCACCTATCACATAATCTAAACTATTTACTACACCTAGACTATCTGTACTTCTTAAGAAACGGTACTGAATAATCAAGGTATCATGTACAACTGAATCTGCATATTGAGAAACATCATAAATATAAGTTTCTAAGTTGGTCGCATTGGTTACCGTATCAATCGCTTGATTAATAATCACAGGATTACCAACGCCTCTATCCATTACTCTAGAACGTACACTCATGATATTACGAGTATCTGTGTAAGAAGTAATTCCAGCATCCACAAAGTATGGGCCATTCACTTGGAAAGTATAACCATTATCTCTACCAAACGTAAATGGAGCGTGATTGCTACAAATCGTATCTGGCAAAGCCAAAGCTGTTGGAGCGGGTATAACTGTAATACTATCCTCCACTGAATTGATACAATCACCGTTTTCAATAATATATGTGAGAGCATGTCTTCCTACTCCAGCATTGTTAGGTAAGAAATGTGTTGGGCTACCTGCTGGGTTCGTGAAACTACCACTAAAACTAATATCAAAACTAGGACGAATTGCTTTCGCTCGCTGAGGAAATACTCTACTCACTAAGTTAGTTAGTAATTCACTATCCTGTGAAACTGCTATTTCATTATAGATAATCTGATTCAAGAATACTTCTCTTGCCTCTATATCTACTATCGTAGTATCTAACTGAGGACATAAATTGCCATTTGTATAAGACTCCGTAAAACTATATACAACATCTACATCCTGTACACCATCTACATAGAATGAAGCCGTTAACATTGTTGGATCTAACGTATCTCCTGTCATCACTGTTGGTAAAATAGCACCTGCAAAATCCTCTACGAAGAAGGTTCCTCCGGAAGGTGTTCCTGTCAAAACAATAGGCGTTCCATTACTACACAGCATATTCGGTAATCCCGTAATTTGTAAGTCTTGATTATGTATCAATACAAATGCAGTTAATAAAGTATCCCCCGGAGCACCAGTACTATTACTTAATCGGAACGATGATTCCTTAGCCTCTGGTGGTATTCGAATCATCATGGTAGTATTATATACGGTAAAACCACCAAAAGTATTGGTATCCACACTAATCGAATCTACGATTACTCCAACATAAGCTCCTTGTTGATTATACACCTCCACAGAGTCTACAGGGTAATTCAAATTATTAGTAGTAATGACTAAAGTATCGGACACACATGCTTCATAAGCAACAGAAGCAGGATTAATATTGACAACATCAACTCCTGGAGGAGGTAGTATTTCTAGTACATCACTGGTCGTAAATACACACCCTGATGTATCAAAGCTATAGGTAATCAAGTGAAAGCCAGCTAAACTATCATCTGGATTAAAAATACTATCATTTTCTATTCCCGCATTAGGAGATAAAGCACCACTGTAAGGGGAAGAACTAAACCAAACTGTAGTGGTAGAATCAACAATAGCACCTGCTCGTGCAGAAGCTGGGAACACCCATTCTCTCAAATCTATAGAATTACCTGTGGCTGCTAATGGGGTAGCTATATTTCCACTAAAAGCCCCCACTGTATCTAACCTCAAATCAAATCCGACAGGTGGGTTTACTTCTAATACCCTTATAAGTTCCGAAGTATCTACACAGCCATTAACCAAGTCTGTGATTTGTAAAGCATAGTATCCATCTTCAATTGTAGTTAAGTTGGGGTTAGTCGCACCATTAATAGATCTCCCAACTGTTATAGCTGTATCTCGTAACCATCTAAAACCACATGTACCACAATTAGCTAATGCTATAGAATCATATGATAGAGTAATAGACGTGCCATTACAAATACTTGTGTCTGTAAATGAAGTTGTTAAGTCTATTGAATCTAAATAATTAATTTGAATTAGATTTGAATTCGCTTCGCATCCTAAATATTCTCCTCGAACTAAATAATTGCCTGCTCCAGATATACCAGCAGTTGATAATACAAAATTATCTGCTGAAAAAGGTTTAATAATAGTATTCGGGCTACCTACTTTCTCAAACTGAAAATTACATCCAGGACAACTAGATGCCTCAAAAAACACCCTTCCATCAACTCCACAAATTGCTGAAGCAGCAATAGAAGTTGGGTCAGATGTTGCTCTAGAACTAAGAACTGGGACAATATTTACATCTACTAACTCAATAGCATTAGTAAATTCCTCGCAGCCATTAATGTCTGTTACCTTTACTGAGTAAACACCAGGCTGAGTTACATAAAAATCTGGAGTGTTTTGATTGACAATAATTGGGTTTGTCGTTCTAAACAATGTGTAAGTATTTTGGTTATTGACAGGTGTTGTCATAAGCATTTCCCCTACTCCATTACAAATAACATAATCATTTGTATCTAAAGTAGCCGTAAACCCACCATTTGTCACTTCCAAAGAATCTGATATAGCTTTACATCCTATAGGGTAAGTAACTTCTACTTGATAAAAGCCAACATCATTAGTATTGGATACCGTTAGTGTTGAGTCATTGGGTCCACCAATAACTGGATTGGTATTCTTTATCCACTTGTAGTCACATCCTATACATCCAAAAGTTGAAAGGACTGCATTTCGTCCATTACAAACTCCTGCATTTCCTCCTAATGTTACGATAGCCGGCTTGACCACACTATTGACAGTAAAATCAATAGAATCAGAGTTTACAATACACCCATCCTCACTAGTTACCTCTGCATAGTATAGTCCAGACTGAAGTACATTCTCTTGATAATTACTTGTAGTAGAAGAAGTATCTATAGGCACTCGTGAGATAGCCTCAAACCACTGGTATTTGCATCCTGGACATAAGGAAACACTCACACGTGCTGAGTCTCCTTCACAAACAGAATTAGATGAAATACTAACCGTTCGCTGTCCTAAATCTGAAATAGCCATTACGGTAGAATCTGAAATTGCTCGACATAAGAAATCTGTTTCTACTTCTACATAATACGCACCAGCTTGAGATGATGAATAGCTGGACCTATTTGCTCCTCCTATGGCCATACCATTGCGATACCACTGATAATTCCACCCTGGACCTAGGGTTGTAGATATAGTTATAGAATCGCCTGTACAGATACTCTGAACCCCCAAAATAGGATCAGGAGTAATAGTTGGTTTAAATACAGTATCTCTTACTGATAAGATGTTAGAACTCACCATACATCCATTATCAAAAGTAATATCTACACTATAATTTCCGCTCAGAGTAGCACTATATTGACTTGCTATTTCTCCACTAATGACAGTACCATTCCTATACCATTGATAGCCATACGTAGAGTCTTGAGGAGCAGATATTGTAGCCATTCCATTCGTACAGATATAATTCGTATTTGTCGTAATAACTGGTGGTGTTACAGAATTAGAATTTACAGAAAAAGGAGTAGAGTAAAAAACACACCCATCTTCATTCTCTATACTAGCATAGTACACTCCATTAGTATTAGCTGAATACAACCGTCTATTCCTACCTACAATAGTATCAGGCACACTACTTAGTGTAACATCTCTATACCAATTATAACTACAATTAATACAAGGAGGAACTTCTAATATTGCAGACTGTCCATTACAAATAACAGAAGGACTAGCAGATGAATTTTGATTCATTCCATCAGTAGATTGAATCACCAAAATAGGATCTGAAATACTAGTACATCCATTAGTATCAATCTGAGTAACATAATATCCACCATTACCAACCGTCACAATAGAAGGGGTCGTAGCTGATGTATTCCAAACATAAGAACAAGCTGTACATCCTTCTACAATCAAACTATCTTGGTTAGAACCACAAATATAATAGGTAGAATTAATAACATTTCTCGCTGTATCTCGAATTACAGGTTTTCTTATCGTATAATTCGTTAAATATATAGAATCTTCCTCCATACAATTACCCAATGTAGCTGTAACATAATAATATCCTGCTGTATCACTAACTGTAATAACAGGTACATCTTGGCCATTACTCCAATCATAAGTTGTAAAAGGTTCTCCTGTTGCAGATAAAATTGCAGTTGAAGATGGACAATAAAATGCGGTATCAAAAGGACTAACCGCTAAATTAGGCAATGGTCGAATGGTAATCATACGATCAACTGTATCCCTGCAACCATAATCGTCCTCTACTATTACAGATAATATATCCGTATTATTAGGACTAGTAACAGGATATGAGAATGCTGCTGGATCAGTATCTACAGTAGTCGTTATAGGAGTCCCACTACCATCCCAAAAGTAGTCTAAATCTGGTTCACATCCAGGGCAATTAGCTGACGCCGCAATAACATCTCCTCGACATACTTCTACATCTGTTGATGGAGTCATTGATATTTGAGGCTTTGAAACAACGAGTACATGTGTTATCTCTCGTACTACAGGAAAAACAATGGAAGAATCTTTTAACCAACAGTAGTATCCTGGACAGCTACCATCAGGTGGATTGTTATTATTATTATTAGTGGAATTGTGTGGTTCCCTGTAACAATTTGATTCATCAGGAGGACACTGAATCGCTCTCCAACTGTAATTAATACTTGCTTGTGATATTACTAATTTTGTAAAAATAGTATCTACATCTCCTACTCGGATTGTATAAGTAAAGTCATCTGATGCCCCATCATTCCATTCGAATCTTGGACTGTTGAATCCCCCACTAGGGAAAGAGAACGTTATAACATCTCCTACACAAGCAACATTTCCTACCGTTAAATTAGTTGCTGAATCCCTTGCCGTAATTTGATTTCCACCACAAAAAATTACCTCAAAATCTGTCGAATTAGAACTTGTACACCCTCCATCTGTAACTTCTAGAGTCATTTCAAAGTTCGCTTGAATCGGAATACTATCTGAAAACCATGTACCATTCGTATTATTAATAACAGGAGTACTAACACTAATTCCATTCTGAATCCAGTTATAAGTATAATTCCCTGTTGCTCCTCCAGTAACTGTAGGTGCTAATAATAAATCATCATCTTCACAATGAACACTTCTGTTCTGAAATGTAATTGTGGGAGCATCTGTTACTACAAAAGAATGCGTTGCCTCCCCTACACAATCTCCTTCTTGTACAATTACCTTATAAACAAAATCACTACCTGTAGTATTTAATACTTCACTGTAGGTGTCAGCCGTAGCACCAGTAATATCTGTAAAAGTAGACCCACCATCTGTACTCTGTTGCCATTGATAACTATCAGCCCCAGTTATACTACAAGATAAGTTCATTGTTGATGTTTGACAATAGGTTGAAAGTCCACCATTAATAGTTGGTGTAGGGTTATCGATAACTCTAATATCATAACGAATCTCACTAACACAATCTAAACCATTGTCACTATCTGTTATATAATCAATTAAGCCATAATAAGGTGCTGTGGCATTCGTTGATAATAACCCTGTAGAGGTTGTATAATTATCTGAACCTGCTGTGTAAGTAAAGGTTCCAGCCTGTGCACTAGTTGTACCATTAAAAACTCCAAAACTAAGACTTAGCGTACCTGTATAATCTGTAATCTGAGCACTCAAATCCAATCTAGTATCATCACAAATAGTATAGCTAGGAGAAGAAGAAGCTGGTGCAGGAGTAAAAGTAACAACAGGATTCTTACGTGTATTAATAACTATCTCATCTGTATTCACACAGTCATTTTCATCCGTTACTTCTAAGATATATCTTACAGAATTGACTAAATCACTAGAACCTGCCATGGAAGCAGTAAATTCCTGCCGCCTATAATCCCTAGAACTTCCTGTAGTAGCAGGAATACCTGTTATTCCAGTTGTATTATCCTCTCCAATTGCTCGCCATACAAGCGATTTATAGTCAGACCTGGGCGAAGAACACGGATCTGAATAATTAATTACATTGGTAGCATGACTCACACCATAATTAAAAGAAGAACCATCCGCCTCTGTATTACCAGTATTACCAGTAGTAGTGTTATTTGGATTAAAAGCATTATTATCATTACATCGTTCTGCTTCCAAATTAATTTCAGTCCCTTCACAAACAGTTTCTCCATCTAATGAAGTTGTCCTTTCAAGATAATCAATCTGTACAGCAGGTCGGTCATTAAGAATAATATTAGATAATACTTTCGTGTCTGTACAAAGACCATTATCAGCAGTAACACGTAAGGCATAAGTACCTGGTCCAGCAGTTCCATATCTTAGCGATCCTTTTGAAATTTCGGGGGTAATTGTTACAGATCCACTAGATGTAGCTGTTACTCCTCCTGTAACTGAAAAAGTATTTGTCCCATCATCCAGCTCCCATGCATAAGATCCTGTAGTATTAGTTGGACAATTATCAGAACAATTAATAGTTGCCGTTAAATTATCATATATACATATTTCAGAATTTGTAGTTCCTATATTAGCCCCTAAATTAGGTTTAGGATTAATATTAATATTCCCTACAGCAGTGGCTAGACAATTACCAGATGCAGCATTATAGATCAATGCTGTCTGTGGTGTAGTAGCATTATTATTTTGAATAGTTAGTGAATAACTATCCATAATAGTAGCTGACACCGCATTCCCCACAAAATCACCCTCATCATTTGTTGTTTGTGTTAGAGAATAACTCCCCCCTGCCCCTGGGATTCTGTAGGTGTAGAGAGGGGCATCACAAGATGTACAACTGATGGTCTGTCTATGTGTTTCCCCTTCACAAACATCAATATCTGGTAGAGTAAAACTAGGGGTTGATACAGATATTATAGTAAATCCATAATTTGAAGTACAGTCATCTGCACTATTAGTACTCCCTGTCACAACGGTTGTCAAAGTAAAGGCATCCGAGACAGCATTTGATGGAATAGTTACAGTTACTCGACGATCTGTTGCTGTTATTGATGATGGAGTAGTAGTCACTCCTGATCCAAAAGACCATGTATATGTAGCTGACCCTCCAGCACCAGCAGCTGGTGCAATGAAGACATAACTCATACTTTCACAAACATTTAAATCTGTTGCATCTGCTGGTGTTCTTGTTTGAACGGCTGACCCTACTGTGCCATCTGAAGGATCAATAGCCCTAAGCGTCAAATCACCACACTGACCTGCTATTTGGGTTGAAAAAAGGGTAGAAATAGTAATCAGTACTAAAGTAAATGTATTCTTCCACATAGAGCCTTTTTTTAATATTATGTCTGTTAATTACTTTCTGGTAGAAAAATAATCAATAAACCATAAGTCTACTATGATTCATTGATTACTTTTTTAAACTTATTACTGTAGTATTACTTTCTTTTCTAAAACTCCCTCTCCTGTCTGTATCCTCAATAAATAAGTTCCTTCATCTAAGTTATCTAAATTAATTTGCTGCTCTTCCTCTAGCTGCTTGACAAGTACGGTCTGCCCTAGTGTATTGAATACGTCTAAATTTCCTGTTAATGGCTGTTCAAGATTGATAAGACTTGTAGTTGGGTTGGGAAAGATGGCTATCTCTAGCTTAGGCTGTACTAAGCTAGGTAAGCCTGAAACTATAGTTCGATTTTCCAAAAAAACAACTGTGTCTCTCAAAAGAATAGCAGGGGTAACATTATTGTTAGGGTAACCATATACATCTAAATCCCCATCCCCATCTATATCTACTAAACTCGAAAATTTGACAACGTCGTAAAAATTTGGACTACTCTTTATCGAAGAATAAGGGTTCTGAACTTGATTTATTATTTGCTGAAAACTTACTTGACTTCCTGTACTCCCTTGATTTTGAAAGTAAGCATCTCCTATTAGAGCATCTACATCTCCATCCCCATCACTATCAGCAAAATTTAATTTTGAGAAAAAACTAGGAGTCGATCTCATACCAGTATGTAAGGTATCTGTGAAAGCAGGTTGTGTTGTATTCCCTGTATTTTTTAAGCACAAATAGTTTCTAACATTTCCAGTGGTAAAAGGAGCATATCGTAAAAAAGCATCCTGATCCCCATCTCCATCTATATCTGTAAATGCCAAATCATTACCATAATTCGATAATCTAAAAGTAGAACTAGTTGCCCAGTTATTAATGGTATCTAGAGGATTCATCGAATTAGGTCGTTTTATGAATACAGGATTAGAAGCAGTACCTGTATTTTCTACATAAATACACCGCTCTGTAGCTCCACTATAATAATCATAACTGCTCGCAAAGCAATCCTGATCTCCATCTCCATCTATATCTACAAACGTAAGATTCAATAAACTATCAGGAAAATTATCTACTCCACGTGTAAATACCGGATTAGTAGCACTTCCTGTATTTTCATAATATAAAGTTCGACTTATATAATAATAGGGATTAGTTACTTGCGTATTTCCATTTGCCATTATATCCAAATCTCCATCTCCATCTATATCTACAAAATTTAGATCTGCACCTCGCATGGTATCATTCGGTAGCAAATTAGCCATTCCTGTATTTTCTTGCCATATAATCTGTCCACTAGCAGGCGTAGCCATTGCCACAGCCGCACCTACAGCTGCTACCATACCCAACTTCTTCATCTGTAAGGTATAGCTCGTAAACTTATCCAATAGCTGCTGCTGCTTGTATTGGGTATATTCATAAAAACGACCTGTAGAAAATGCTTTATTCAGTTTCTTGGTCAGTTTGCTGTATTGTTTTTGTAAGTAAGTTGGATTGTTCATAATCGTTTTTGATTTTTGATTTTGGTTGTTAATGGATTGACATTGTTCTACTGGGTGAAATCAAATGTCTTATTTTTCTGTGTTCTTATCTAAAAACCTACAATGCCTACAAAAAACGCTAATCGTTTTTTGTAGGCCTGTAAGTATGATTTTATGGTCGTCGCACAATGACTTTCCGTTGGGTATAGACATTGTGGTTCTTCATAGTAAATATATACATTCCTGCAGACAATTCCGAAGTTTCGACCTGCATATTTTCGGTACCTTGTATGGTTTGTCCTGTTTTCAGGACTCTTCCGACTGCATCGATCAATTGCCAGTCATAGTCGCCTTCTAGCGGCTGTGTAAACTCGACTTGGAAGTAATCTTGTGCTGGATTTGGATATAGTTTCATTCCAACTACCTCCCATTCTTGTAGACTCGGCAAGTTATCTACACTTACATCTAGCGTATCTACGGGTGCCCCTATCCACTGTGTGATATTTCGAGAAGAAATCACTTGATAGACTTCTTTGGTCGCCAAATCTTGTATAAAGACTACTAACTCCATACGACTAGGAACCACTGTAGTCGGATCAATAAACCCTACTAAAGGATAAGTTTTGACATCATCTTTGTTCCAAATTCCGGTATATCCGACTCCTACGTTATCTGGTAACATTCTTCTCATAACAGCTGTTGCTAAATGAGAACGGGTTGTCTCCACCGAATCTTCTGTCAATGCGAGGCGTAACATTAGTGAATCTTCAAAGTATTCATTAGCTGTAATATCAATCGTTGCGGTCAATGTTCCTGCATTATCAATGAAGAAACTTCCGTTTGGCAAGACAAAATCTAAGTCAAAGACAGGATCTTTCAATGCTTCTATATCTAATACTTCCAATTCAGGGTAGTTTAGTAAGGCACTAGTTTGACTTACCGCATTACTTCCTGTTCCTCCATTGATACGTACTTGATTATTCTCTGATACTCGATATACAAAAATTCTATTATCTACCGCATCTTTGGCATCTTGACTGTGACGATAACGTGGATCAAATGTCAAGCTTGGAATAGGATTGGTAGGATCTATACTGAGTTCCGTATGGTATTGCACCAAATGTACATCTCTACCATACAATCCATTGAATAAAGTGTGATATAGTTGCTGCTCTATCGCTTCTATTCCTACATAACCAACTCCTGAGAAATGTTCTACCAATACATTGCGTCTCCTATTTCCTATTCGAACATCATCAAATAAGAACCCTTCGTTTCCTACATTAGGACCTACTAGTGTATTTGGGTCGGAAGCAAAAGCAATACGGAAACGAACATCTGTACGTGTACGCAAATCGTTCCCTATATTATCTAGTCGATAACGGGCATTTTCCCAAGTAGGCTGGCTCAATTGGTTGGTCCATCCAACAGGACTACCTGTCTGTTCTCCTGGAGAACTTACTACAAAACCATCCTGATACCAATTGATTCCTTTATTCGCTTCACCTAATACGACCCATTCTTTATTCACATCATCATAATACTGAAGTACCGTACCATCTACTCGATTCTGCATATCTCGCATGATCGAGAGTTCTATCATAGGTCTATCTAAACCTGTTAAGTCAAAACATGGGCTATATACCCAAGCATTTTCTCCTTGACCATAGGTATTGTTGGATGCTAGAGGATCTAATATTCGAGTTCCCCACACAAAGTCACCTCCACCATTTCCGTCAGAAGTATTGAGACTTTGTCCTTTCGCTATCCCCCACTGCCATAGCGAGTCTAGGACTATTCCATTGACAGAAGCGGTATCTGATGACTCTTGGAACCAGCCACCAGCAGAAACATCAAAGTTTTCTTCATAAGGTACAAATAAAGTGGGGGTTTCTTGTGGCGATATAATAATTCGACGCGTAAAGGTTGTATCACATTTCCCTTGGTTCCAAACGGTCAAAGAAGGGAAGTAAATCCCAGTACCAGCATAAGTATGGGTATCTTGAGGTACAACTAATGTGTCTGGTAGGAAATTAATCGTATCTATGATACCATCTCCAAAGTCCCAAATGACTAGAGTCAAACTATCTATCGCTACTCCATTATATTCTATTCCTTGTACTTCGGGTACAAATTCCACTAACTTGCCTTGGCAGCCTCCTTCTACATCAAATCCAACCTGAGGTAAAGTATATACTTCTATTCGTTTCTGAATGGTATCCTCACAACCCGAAACAGGGTCAGCATAGCGGTAATATATATTTCTAATCCCAGCCTGTGCCGTTGGGTTAAACAACGTGTCTGCTACAATACCTCCTGTCACACCAAAAGTATAATCTACAAACTGCCCTCCTCTTGGCAATGCATCTAGTGAAATCCGCTCTAGACTATCTCTGACACAGAAATGATCTGGTACTATTGGCGACCAAGCCAACTGTGGGGCAGGTCGAATCTGAATCGTATCAGAAAGTGTATCTGCACAGGTTCCTCCTGCTACATAACGTTGTCCTATATAATGATAATCCAATGGATAATCTACATATACATTCGGAATAGCAAGTGTATCTGGTCGTAACTGGAATGGGCTATTAACTGGCACACCATTGAATAATAATTCGCTCCCTGCTATTCCATCTGGCAATGGTGTAATAATACCTGGAGTAGGAGCTTTTTCGCAATAAACAAAACGATCAATACTAGGATCAAAATTAACTAGACCTACAAAATCTAAATCTGGAATAGTATCTACTACAATAATATACTGTAAACTATCCGTACATCCCTGTGCGTCTGTGTAAACATATTCGATCGTATCTGCTCCTCCTTGTACGGTATTAGGATAATAAGCATAGGCTAGTGTAGTCCCCCCATTCAAAGTAGGATCTAAATCTACTCCTGATTCATTGATATTATAGGTTCCTGTATCTGGTGTAATATGCCCTGGCTGGTTCAATACTAGCTGATTACCTACAAAATACCCTGTTTGGTTATAAGCATAAATCGCAGAAGCGCCTGCACGTTCGCAGATATGTTCTAGTGTATCTGTATTAGGTGCAATCAACTTGCTACCTAATGGATTAATATTAGGGAAAAGTGCTTCGGATAAAGTTAATTCTGGTAATGCTTGTACTAGACAAGTATCTGAAATTGATTTCCTACAAGTTCCTGAAGTATCAGTATAGTGATAGGTCAAAATTACATCTCTAGCAGCATACCTCACATTAGAAGAGTCCGGATAAAATAATACGGTTGTTCCTATTGCAGGATTAGGCATAGAGAATCCAGATGAATCAGGACTTTCAAAATAACCTAGCCCATTCAAGCTCAATCCCCCATTTAGATTCAAGCCTACAGTAACTTCGTAGTTGCTCGCACAAGTATCAATAGGATACCCTACAATACTTGGGTCTGTAGTAAAGTTCCTTAACAATACTGGATTCAATGCGGTGTCTCTACACCCCGTAGAAGCATTTTCGAACCAATAGAACAATGTATCATTAATAATTCCTGGCTCTGTTCCTCTGATATTAGGAGTATATATGTGAGAGCTTATACTCATCGTATCAATACGTGCTTGAGAGGTATCATTATCAGTATGATAACCATATCCAAAGAAAGCTCTATTGACTGACTGTGGAGTACCTACCAAAACAACCGTATCATTTTCACAATATTCTGCTTGCAATGGACTCCCGACTGTCGTTAACGAAACAACTGGCAACGGTAATATTTCTACTCTCATATTAATAGAATCCCCACATCCAATCGTATCAGTGTATGTATAAGATAAAATATGTACGCCTACTCCTGCTGAATCAGGTTCAAAGAATGGACTTGCTGGATTCAATCCGCCATTTAATATACCTGCTCCCCTCATTGTAAAGCTATCCACCCTAGCTGTATTATTATTAACAGAGGTGTATGTATTGGCATCTACATATTGTACTTGCAAATCCAATAATGTCCCAGGAACATTCAGACAGAGCTGTGTATCTATTGGGAAATTAATAGCTAAGTCCGGTAAAGGATAAATTTCGAATGTATCTAATGCTGACTCTTCACAACCATAAATATCTGCGACCGTATACTCTACGGGATAAGACTCAATAGTATCACTATTGATTGGATAGTTCTGTACTGGATCAAACACAGGTACAGACAAGACTCCTCTGACAAAGAATGCCGCCGAACTAGTATCAATTGGAACTATATTATTCAATAGTTGAAAGGAAATGGAATCTTCTTCGGATGTAGCACAATAACGCCCTATAGCGTCCAATGCAATATTGAAGGTATCTGGAATATAAACTCCTGTCTCTGCAGAATCAACACAAGCTTGCCCTTCATATACATAAACTAAATCAAATGAATTGCCATAAGCAGCTACATAATCTACTGCATTGAATATATTATTAGTGAGTGTATCATAGGCTACAGGTCCCCCTCCTCTATTTCCAAAATAGAAGGTTCCTCCTACAGGTAAACCAGACATCTGTACTGGCAAGTCAATTGGACAGAAATTAGTATCTGCCAAAATAACAGGACTGATAGCTACAGTAGGTGGCGTTTCAATATTCACCACTTTTTGTACCTCTGCCACTACATAGTCAATAGTGTCTGTAAATGGTATTGGTAAAGCATTAAGATACGTCGTCAATCGCCTATTACGGAAACGGAATGTCAGTGTCGTTGAATTTCCATTCACATTAGCAGGTACCAAGTTGAATTTCTGTGGCACTCCTGGTGAAGGCAATACAAAATTGAGAGAATCTAAACCTCCATTACTAGAGTAGATTTCCATTATATTCAACTGTTCGTTGTAAGTAATATCGGTACCAAATGTTTGGTTATCTGGTTGGTAACTATACAGTGTATCTGCATAGATAATCCCACCTCTATAACGAACTATTAAACTATCTAGGCTACGCTCTATACAAACGGTATCTCCTGTTCTACATAAAAAATTTGGTATAGAATCTAGGATAGCTGGTGCTGGCCAAATAGCAACAGAATCTTCTGACGTATTGATACAGCCACCATTATTGATTTCATACGTCACACTCTGATTTCCAATTGTTGGAGCATTGGCTGGAAGTATATTATTTGCCAATACATAGGTTCCTGAATAACTGTTAGTATATCCCATTGCTCTAAAAGGATAAGTGATACGACGGAGATTGTCCATTGCTTCACTTCCTTGTGTTTCTGATATAGGACTATACAGTACACTATCTAATTCTGAATCTCGTACTTCTACTAGTATAGAATCGCTCACAACAGGACAAGCACCTAATCCATTACTATAAGTTGGTCGGTAACGATAAACAGCATACACATCCTGTGACCCAACTAAGTTATATCCGCTAATCGTATCTAGGTTTAGATAATTAGTATCAATAATAAGTTCTGGCAATGAAGGCTGCCCTACATAGTGTGCTTCGAAAAATCCTCTTAGCGGATCTGGCGTAGCTGGTATACCGACTAACTCCGTGCTATCTGTATGAGAACATAATGGTTGTGTGACACCTACCAAATTGATTGCTACCGCAGGGTTCTGAATAACTAGGAAGTTCGGAGAAAAGAAAGTATTGATTCCATTGTCTTTCAATTCTATTTTACCTGTTCGTGCACCAATAGGTACTCGTACATTAACTGTTCCCGTAAATACACCTGCAAAAGAAGTAACATTGGGCGTTACTGCAACAGCAATAGTACTATTATTGTCAATTACAAATAATATACTATCTGGAATAAAGGTAAAGTTTGTTAGAGCAATCACTAAATCATCTGAGATACAAGCCTCATCAATTGGAGCCAATGGGTCTGTATTGGTTATTGCCATACTCATCGGATCTAAGATCTCTAATGTATCTGAAGTACTAAATGTACACCCTCCTGTTGTATATTCAAAGGTAATCACATGCAAACCAGATCCTGCCGTAACAGGATTTAATGAATCATTATTTACTCCACCTATAGCTGGATCAGCCGTTAAAGAGGAATAAATCCCAGTTGAATTATTTCGTAAGGAAGCTGGCGTCAAGAAACTATCCAAATGGAATCTTCCATAAGTAAATGGAATCGCTGCTCCCAAAGAAGAGAAATCTAATGCGAAAGTAGAATCCGCTTCAAATTTTTGAATGGTAATAATATTGGAACGCTCTCTACAATTATTGGTATCTATAACCTCTAACTGGTAGCTTCCTGCACTGTCTGCCGAAAAAGACTGGAAACCTGCATTAGGAATACTCATCCCTCCTACTAACCATTGATATGATTGGGTTGATAAGGCACAAGTGTCGCATATGTCCTGCATAACTACAGGCACATTACCACAAATAACACTATTAGATAAAGTATCTATTTGAATATTAACTATCAATTGTGGTGCAGCTTGTAAATCGATTGTATCTCTTACAATACAACCTCCTGAATTAACTTCTACAACATAATTTCCTACAGCAGCATAACCACAAGCATTCACAAAAGTGTCTCTGCTCGCTGCTAAAGGGTTACCTTGTAAATACCATTGGTAGGTACATCCTAAACAGCGATCTATCTCTAGATCTACGCAGGCTGTTGGTCCACAAATTTTTCCTGTTGATTGTCTAATCTGTGTGGATAAACCAAGCTCTTGATAAATAATTACATTAGAAGTATCAGAGCAATTAGTAATCCGATTAGTAATTACCGCATAATAAGTTCCTCTTTGTGTGATAACTTGTTGATTAGGTGCGATACTACTATCGATTTGCATAGCTACCCCATCTCTAAAGAAACGATAATCACAATTGATACAAACAGCAGTATCAGGAGTTACCTCCATTGTATCTCTACTATTATTGCAAATTGTAGTTCCATTTCTGCTAGTCAGAATAGCGTTAATATCCTGAAATGTAGCTTGTATAATATTAGACTGTTCTGTTTTACAGCCATTATTGTATAATAAAAGAACACCATATTTTTGAGAAGAATCTACCTGTATTACATTTTGGGTAGTAGTAGCTATAGTATCCCATCTTGCTAATGCAGCATTCTCCACTACCCATTTATAATTACACCCAACACAGGTCGGTGCAACTAAATCGACACTAGAGGAACCACAACTAACATCACCAATAGCAATTAAATTAGGTGCGGGATAAAGTGTATCTTTCACTTCTACAATTGGTGAGGCATATGAACACCCAGAAATAGAATCTGTAACAATAACAAAATAACCTCTATTTATAGTTGTAGTATGAGTATCTATTACAGTTGATAGGTTTACATTATCTTGACTTCTCCATTGATAGGTACAATTAAAGCACCCTGTAGTTACTAGTACAGCAGTATCATTCTCGCATAAATAATCTGGAGTCAGACTGATAGAAGGATTGGCCCCATCATTTGAATAGATAACGACTACTTCATTAGAAAAAGAAACACACCCATCTGCTCTCGTAACACCAACAGTATATGTACCAGCTACATTTGTGGTTAAATTAAATCCAGTCTCTCCAACTAACATTCCTCCTCCACGATACCATTGATAAGACCACAATGGTGGATTTAAATAGATCCCAGCTGCCATATAGATATTAACGTCTCGTCCGTTACAAACATAGATAGTATCATTCTCTATAAGCGTAGTATTATTTTCTGGAATATCAGGTGTTACACCAATAATCTGTGGTAAAAAACTGCTAGAATCAATTGTTATTAGCTCACTCTCAGAATAACAACTATTAGGATATTGAACTTGAACTAAATATTCTCCAACACTACTAGTAGAATATTGATAAGAGTTAGCACTTGAAATCAAGTCTTTTTCATTAGAAACAGCTAAATTAGTTATGTAGGTTTTTATAGGAATAAATGGTGGTATAACAGATCCTACTATAGAGTCATTACTAACTGCTGTATTGAGCGAATTAGGATTCGCTGACCACTTTAAAGGATCATAGGTAGCTATAGCAGTATCATTTATACTCCTAGATACCCATCCATTTGTATAATTCTGAACATCTTGACGGGATCCAAAAACATCGACAAGTACATTACTCTTGTATAATGCAAAGGTACCTTCTAAAGGATTTCCAAAGGTGCCGGACATAGGCATTTGATAAGAACCAAAATCAAAGAAAAGTCGAAAACTAGCACTATCAGAACTGACATACAAATAACTTCCTTTAGGTACAGATATTGCTGGAAATTGTAATCCAGCTCCAGGTGTTCCATAAGCATTCATAGAATCAGCATATGAGATCGAATAAGTACTTAAATCAACTATATCTGCAGTCACATAAAGTTCTACCCCAGAAAATGTGTTTAATGTAGGATCAGTTATAGCACTACTAGCCTTATTAAAAACAGTAGTAATCATTAACTTATTACTCTCACTAACATCAAACTTATACCACTGATAATTACATCCTAAACAATTTACAGTTTCTAACAATGCACTATTATTACCACATAAACTATTAGTACTTGTAGTAATTGGTGCTTGTGAACCAACTTCTGTTCCTACAGTCAAGATATTAGAGTTTTCTTTACACCCAAATGAATCCAACACTTCTACATAATAATCTCCATCTGAATATGTTCCTGTAAAATCTATTCCACTAACTGGTCCTACAGTGAACGTATTTGTATTTTTGTTTAGTGTATATAAGCATCCAGAACATGGATTAGCAACTTCAATGGTTACACTCCCATTATTTACATTAGTATTACACTTATTATAAGGGTCTCCTTCTATAGTAGGAGTATCCAAAACTGTTTGTGCTATATTAAGATTAGACGATACCCCAATACATCCAGTACTATTGTCTGTTACCGTCACTTGGTAATTATTAGGACTGTAAGCAAAATTATATGGACCAGTAGAACCATCATTCCATAAATAAGTGCACGTAGGGCAATCTGTAGGAGAAGTTGTTTTTATAGTCAGTGGACGACCATTACAAATTGTATTAATAAAATCGCCATCTGCATCTTCGGCATAGATAGGTGGTGATAAAGAAGCTTGGCTAACAACATCTACAAATCGTTCATAGGTACAACCATTCCCATCACTTATATCTACACTATATCTGCCTATGACATCGGCAATAATGACATTAGAAGTAGAAGTAGCCATTGAAGTAGAGGGGACAGTCCAAGTGTAGGTACACGAAGGACAGTCTAATACTGTAATAATTCCACCACCACCACACACCACTGGAGTATCTGGAACTATTTTAGGAGATAACCTAGGGTAATTATTAAGTGTTACAGCCTCTTGGTTCTGGCAACCTCCATTATCAGCAATAACAGTGTAAGAGCCAGCTTGGGT
>CAYOJF010000046.1:0-38455 GCA_964404215.1 uncultured Aureispira sp.
TTAAATTCTAAATCAAGCATTTGCAGCTTGAAGTTAATTTTTAAACATGCTCTAATAGCATCTTAGCCTAACGGCTATGGTGCCATTACTTAAGTAGAAACTTCCTATTACTAGAGTCCTGTGAATTTCAATTTCATTTTCTGATAAATACGATCCATATTCGCTCTACTAATAGGTACCTCTAAGTTACCCTCTATAAATACTATTTTCTTTGCGGCCTTATTGAAACCTTTCACCTTATTCAAATTGGCAATCCATGATCGATGAGTACGATCAAAACCATCTAAAGGCATATACTTTTCCTCAAAATGGCTCAGGGATTTTGTCAAGAAATAGGATTTTTGAACCGTGTGTAAATAACAGTAATTTCGATCAGCCTCTACTGCTAATATATCTTGTACAGCTACGATGTCATATTGATTGTTCGCTTTTGGGATACAGATTTTCAGAGGCTCACTCTCTTTTCTATTTTGCTCATAGAGCTGCAAACGTTCTTTGATTAGTTTTTGTTTCCCTACTTTTTTGAGGGTTTCCTTGAGTTTATCTTCATCTATAGGCTTGAGTAAATAATCTAAAGCAGATAATTCAAATGCTTTGATTGCATACTGATCGTAAGCTGTTGCAAAAACCAATTCAAAATTTGGCTCTGGTATATACTCTAACAATTGCAACCCTTGTATCTCTGGCATTTCTATGTCCAGAAAAACTACATCTGGTTGATGTGAGCGAATACCCTCTACTCCACTCAGCAAGTTCGCATATTTGCCTACTACTACCACAGATTCACCAGATTCTTGGATTAGCAATTCGAGCAAATCTCTTGCTTTAGATTCATCATCAATTATAATGGCTTTCAGCATATCAAAAAGGAATTAAAGACTAGTTCTAGCCTAGTCTACGGGAATAATAATTTCTACTTGTGTTCCAATGGGATTATTGTCCTCATCATACAAATCTGTATAAAAGACACCTAGAGCACTCTCTTTCAACTGCTGGAGCAATTCCAATCGTTTTTGGGTAGCTCCCGTTGAAAAAGAAGGATTTTTATGTTTTTGTTGTGCTACTATTTTAGCAGCTCGTTCTCGTCCAATACCATTATCAACCACGGTACAACAAATCGTATCTTTATCTTTGTCTACAAAATCAATCGTTAATATCTTTTGCCCCTCTGTTTTGTGTAATAACCCATGCTTGATAGAGTTCTCTACAAAAGGCTGTATGATCATAGAGGGAATAGCTATATCCGTAGAGCAAGTCGCCCTAATCCTAAAATCTAATTGATCATCAAAACGCATTTTTTCCATTTCTAGATAATGCTCTAACATCCCAATCTCGCGTTCTAGAGGAATGTAATCTTTATCCGAATAATACAGTGTCTCTCGAAGTAATAAGGCAAATTTATTAACATATTTATACGCTTCTTTATTTTTATTGAAACGAATCAAACTCTGTATAGAATTGAGTGCATTGAATATAAAATGTGGGTTCATTTGGCTCTTGAGTGCCGTCATTTGGGAGGCTACTAGTTGATTTTCCAATTGATTTTTAGCATGGATTTGACTCAGTCTTCGCCTATACCATAGCCAACCTAATGCAACCATATTTCCTCCTATTAGTAGCCAAAACCAACCTGTTTCCCAATAAGGCTTTTGGATAAAAAATTGATAAACTACAGTATTGGAATAAGCTCCAAGTTCGTTTTCAAACACTACCTCTATGCGGTAGCGTCCACTTTCTAATGCTGGTAAAGAGATACGAGAGCTATTGGTCAATTCGGTCCATTCTTGATCCTTGATTCGCCATCGTAATATACCTTTAGCTGTATAGGACTTCACCTCCAAAAGCAGCTCTATATTATTTTGATCATACGCCAACTCTTTAGTGGTACAAATAGTATTATTAGCCTTCACTTCTGCGATTGATAAGACTGGTTTACCTATATGGTAGCCTGTATCCAATATAATTTCGCTAATACCTTCACTTCCATTAACATACAGTCTATCTTCATAAAGCCACCCCCTCGAAAAATCAATCGCTTTAATCCCATTATTGGGCGTAAACTGATATTTTTTTTCTAAAGTCTGTACGTCTAGTATATGAATTTTTTTAGCAGTGCTAATGCAAATGTATTGGTCATTTGTTGAAAAATTAGTTATCAAATATTCCAGTCCATCTTTGCGTTCTATTTTTTGGACTACCTTTCCTTCTTCATCTAATTCGCCTAGATAAGATTCACTCAAAAAATATAACTTGTCATTTTCAACATAGATTCTTTCAATCACATCAGGTAGAATCACATATTGCCAATCTAGTGTTTTTTTATGAAGTAAAAATAATGAATCCTGGGAGCTATACATCAATTGATCACGATAAAGCCCTCTTATTTTTTTGGAGTTAACATCTCCATTTAGGAAGTAAGTCTCATTTCTACGAGATAGGTTCACATTCCGAATTTTATCCTCCCAAAGTAGAATAGGTTTACCTCCTAATTTATAGTAGTCTGCTATCACATCCGTCAATTGTTCCTTGAAAACAAACGATTGGTTTTTGTAAGAACGACAAAAGCTATGTTCTTGTAAATTAGGTCTTACCTCTCCGTAGATAGAGATTTGTTTCCGTAAAGAAAAAGAGCTGTCAAAAATATTACATTCATTTCCTGAACTAATGTAATTTACTGCAAATGAATCATAAAAAATATTACGAACGATCGCTAATGTAGTACTTTTGTAAAACTGACGGAATGCTTCAGAAGTACCTTTTTTCCATTGATATAAGTTGCCTACTCCATCAGAGTACAGCAATTGATCATCATGAAAAAAAACAAAGTCAGCACCCTCTTTTTTATTCGTAATAGGGTAATATCGATAATCTAAATTATAGATTTTATAGAGTCCTCCATTTAGTGTTGATACCCAAACGTTCCCTTCTCTATCCTCTTCTATTCCAGTGATATATTTATCCTTCAATAAGAGTTCTTGTCGACCAACATCATATAACCCCAAACCACAAGCAAGAAACAAACGATTTTTTATCTTTTTAACAAAGAGAGGCTTTATTTTTTTGAGATTTTCCTTTACAGAAAATAGTGTATCACCTTTCTCGTCTATTAGATGCTGTCCATGAATTGCGACCCACTGTTGCCCGTAAGAAAATTCAAATTTATCATAATTCTCTTTCATTACCTCACCAAAAGTGACAACAGTAGTATCTGCTATATTATATAAGGTTGTTTTAGCAAAAACGAGTGATTGTAGAATTCCATTCTCATACAATTTAACCAAATACACATTACCCAGATAATTCTTTTTAGTTATTTTCCCATTAGGACTCTCACAATAAACATCGCTTCTAGTGATATAATAATGGTCATCACCAATAAATTCATGCTCTACTATTTTTTCGTCCATTTCTGGTAGCAGTTTATGCAAATACCACTGCCCATCTTTACCCAGCTTATAAGCTCTTCCATTGAACCCAACTACATAAATATCCCCCTTAGGGCTTTCTCGAATATAGGATGCCTCAATAGTTTGTTTATTACTAAAAGGGTGATTCAGAAATTTCAATCCATTGTACGACCAGATTCCCTTGTCAGTAGCAATATACAATCGGTTATTTTTTGCATAATGCACGTTATAAACCGTATTCGTATGAAAAGGAGCCTCTAATCCATAATTGATAGCGGTTACATCTTGAGCCGCCAAATAACAGGGCCATACTAACCAAAATATATAAAGCCAATAGTGTTTCATACAAAGTGTGCGTACTAGATGTTCGTATACATTTCATTCCTAAAATTATAGTATCCTTTTAGAAATCATATTAACTATATATAGTTTTTTGTAAAAAATACATTTTCATTTGCAGATACTTAATACGAATTGGACGAATGGTTGATTTAACTGTCCGAATGGACTATTTCCTATTAATTATTCCATTCATTCTCCAAAATCATTAAAACATCTGTATGTTTGCACCAAACCTATTACCAACCAAAATAACTGCTAGAGTATGAAAAGCACAGCACTAACGGACAAACACATAGCACTTGGGGCTAAAATGGTACCTTTTGCAGGATATAATATGCCTGTTTCTTATACTGGTATTATCGAAGAACATCACACTGTAAGAAATAGTGTCGGTATGTTTGATGTCTCTCATATGGGGGAATTTATTATCAAGGGAAAACAAGCCCTAGACCTGATTCAGAAAGTAACGACTAATAATGTAGAAAAACTGAATATTGGAGATGCTCAATATACCTGTATGCCTAATACATCAGGTGGAATAGTGGATGATTTATTGGTTTACCGTTTGCCTGAAGACAAATGTGCTGCTGGTGAACAAGCTTATATGCTTGTAGTCAATGCGTCCAATATGCAAAAAGACTGGGATTGGATTAGTCAATATAAGGGCGATTTGGAAGTCGAAATGACTGATATCTCGGACCATACTTCTCTATTAGCCGTACAAGGTCCAAAAGCTGTAGAGGCTCTTCAAGGATTAACCAAAGTCGATTTGGCTAATATGAAATATTATACTTTTGATAAAGGAAATTTTGCTAATATAGATAATGTTATCATCTCTGCCACTGGCTATACTGGTTCGGGAGGTTTTGAAATCTATGTCAATAATAAAGATGCCGCAGCAGTATGGGAAGCAATCCTAGAAGCAGGCAAAGAACAGGGTATTCGTCCAATTGGTTTGGGAGCTAGAGATACCCTACGATTAGAAATGGGATTCTGTCTATATGGCAACGATATTGACGATACCACCTCTCCTCTAGAAGCCGGACTAGGATGGATTACCAAACTAAAAAATGAGGCCGATTTCGTCAACAAGGACTATTTGATAGAACAAAAAGCGACTGGGATTACTAAGAAACTAGTTGGTTTTGAGGTACTAGACAAACGTCCACCTCGCCAAGGCTATACTATCGTCAATGAAGCTGGCGAAACAATTGGAAGAGTTACTTCTGGAACTAAAGCACCAAGTTTAGGTAGCTGTATAGGACTAGGATATGTTGATAAAGCTTATTCCAAAAAAGAAACAGAAATTTTTATTGATGTCCGAGGTAAAAAACTAGCCGCAAAGGTAATCAAACTACCTTTCTATAAGGGATAAACTCAATTCTATACGGAGTTACTCAACTGCCATTTAGACTGCTTTAGTTCAAAAAAAGCCGCCTAAATGGCAGTTTTTTATTTTGGAATAACAGTTGTTCTGATATAGATATATCATGAAATTGTTTAATGCTTCTATTTATACCTACAAAAAAGATAATTTTTCAGCTACAAACGCTAAACAACTTCAATTTTACACCACCATCAAATTCAATAAACCATGGGATACAGTAAGTTCAATTCTACTAATTTTTTAGATGACCTAGGTAAAGCTGTTGATAGCTTTGTGAGCAATAGTGGGCTCAACGATATTTTTGATATTAAAAATAACCCTACAACAGTACCTTCCGCCAATGTCACTGAATTTGCAGAACATCTTCAAATTGAAGTAGCAGCACCAGGAATGGATAAAAGTGATTTTGATATTGAAGTAGTGGACGAAACCCTGTTTATCAGTAGTCAAAAAGAAGCTCCACAATCAGATGATAGTGTTAAAGTCATTCGAAATGAATTTAGTTACTCAACCTTTAAGCGTTCTTTTCGTTTAGATAGTAAGTTTGATGCCAATAAGATATCTGCTACTTATAAAAACGGGATTCTAAAGTTGACCATTGGTAGAAAAACGAATGAAACAAAAACAAAAATAAAAGTTGATGTGTTATAACTAATAAATAATCATAGCACATTATATATAAAGTTTAATAAGGGTTTTTTCAAGGGTAAAAAAGGGTTAAAAGGCTGCTACCGGAGTAAGGATAGCAGCCTTTTTTATGCCCCTATAGTACCCCAAACGCAGTGGCTATCCAATCTGAGTTAGCTGCTATATTTTCTTTTATGTAAACTGCTAGTAGTTCCTTTTCTTTTTCAAATTTCTGTGGGTCAATGTAAGCTTTTTTCTGTTTTAGATTTTCCATCTTTTTAGCGATTCTCAAAAAATTGAAATATACTTCCTTCCGATAGGTAGATAAAGCTTTGTTCCGCTTGACATAAATTCGGAAAGCATCTACCAATGCCCCAAATGCATCTGACTCACCTAATTCATAATAACTCTTCAATTGTATATTTTTAGCCCCTAAATGATAAGTACTATCCGTAAATTCTACCTGATAAAGTAGTTGCAGCGCTTCTTTGTATTGACTCGTTGCATAGTAGTAAACAGCTAAGTTATATCGGTAAGCATTCTCTTGTAATTCTGGTTTGAGCTGGTCTTTATTGCTTCGGATAAACTGCTCTGTCCATTCAAAATCTTTCATTCGGACACCTGCTGTCACGATGTTTTTAAAATCCCACTCTTCCAAAAAACCATCTTTCAATAAAGTATTGGATGAAAGTTGAATTTTGTAGAGACTCAAAAATTCTTCGTAGTAATCAAAAACCCCTTTATTAATTTGCTGGATACAATAATTCTGAGCATAATCGAACATATGCTGCAACTCTGTAATCGAAAATAGCTCTATATGTTGTATCAATAAAGCCTTCAGTTTTCTATAACTACTAGCCGCACTAGCTGTTTTAGTTAACATTTGCAAAATCGTATAATAAATAGCCACTGCAGGATGCTGATCTAGATAGGTGATATTTTTTTGCAAATACAGTTCTATTTCTACCCCTAGTTTTGAGATATAATCTGCCTCTACTATAATATTGCGACTAGCCATATCACAAGCTAACTGCAACTGTGTCACCATATAGTACAAATCTAAAGCATCACTTTTGAGCTGCAAATTGATATCATACCGCCTACTAGATTCCAACAAAAACAAAGCATCTTTCTCTTGATAGAAATAATACTGTTGTTGATAATAGCTGGTATCTTGATAAGGATAACGACTTTGTAGACGCTCATACTGCTTGATAGCAGTAGATAAAGCTACTTTCATATTTCGCTTTCGTAGTGCTTTTACTTTGTATCGCTGTTGTTCTACTGTATCTTTTTCTTGCTCTAGCTGCCCCAAGAAATCAATTGTCAAATTCAGTAAATAAGAGCTAATATGATTGAGACGAGTAACGTCTTTTATACCCAGTGCTTGTTGAATTCTTTCCTTTTTTAGTGCTTCGGCCTCAAACTCAGGAGCAAAGCCCATCAATACATCATACAACTGCAATACGTCCTCATGTTTATTGAAAAATGGGGACTGAACGTACTTATGTAATCTATTTTGCTCTCTTGCAGAGAGTTTTTTTAGAATCTTAATTAACTTTGAATTTTTCATTTTCTGATTTTTAAGGACATACAAAATACTAATATCCTTTAAATAAACAACTACCAAATAATTGTTCTTTATTAAAATATGATTTAGTAGTAAAAATGTATTTTCATTTTCATTGCTCTTCCTCTATGTTTGTATAGTGAAAAAATTCAATGATTTAATCACTAGCAATTTAACTCACAGAAGCAACTAAATCCAGAATCTAAATAGTCCTTTATTATGAAAAAATATCTCAACTTATTCTTATTACCATTGCTCCTCTTAGGAGGACTACAGCAAGCCAATGCTACACACTTCAATGGTGGCGAAATAACTTACAAATGTAGTGGATTTGGAGATTACGAAGTCACTTTGGAACTTTACCAAGATTGTTCTTCTCCTCTTACATTTACTCCTACGGTTACTATCAATGCAAAAGCATTCAACTGTAGTGGTACTAGTAGTTATGGTAGAACCTACACCGCTATGCTAGATACTTCCTATGAAGTTTCTCCTATTTGTGACAACTCGCTCAGCCAAACAACCTGTAACGGAGGAACACTCCCTGGTGTGCGTGTAGGAGTTTATCGAGTCAACGTAACCGTACTAGAAAGCTGTGGTGATTTATCTTTTTACTACAGTAGCTGTTGTCGTGTCAATGGAAATAACATTCAAAACCCTACTAATACAGGGATTGGGCTCTATGCAGAACAAGATAATAGAAGTTACCTTTGTAATGACAATGTTAATTTTCAAAATTCAGCAATTGCTTTTGCTCAGCTCAATCAGCCTTTTGTGTTTGACCCTAGAGGAATTGATCCCAACAATGATGATATTCGCTATCGTTTGACTTCACCACTTACTTCTATCATTAGCTCTAGTGTGAACAGTCAGACACCTGTTACCTTAAATTTTGGCTACACAGCACAACAGCCCCTCCCATTTCCATTCACAATGGATAGCCTAACAGGAGTTATACAAACCACACCTACCGCTCCTGGCACTTATGTCATTGCCTATATGGTAGAAGAATATCGTAATGGTGATCTCATTGCCTCTAACTTAAAAGAAATAAGTGTCACCGTAAGTGACTTTGGATTTAATTTAGCTAATAACACTCCTCCTACTTACAATATTATTGATAATACAACGGTAGGAACTTTCATCAATAATACCTATAGAGTCTGTGCTGGATCACCTATCTCTTTTGATATAGATGTAACAGATGCCGACTTAGGTGATACTGTTCGTGTATTAGCTTATGGTATTGATAACTTACCTGGTACACCGACTTTTGTCACAACAGGTCAAAATCCTCAAACCAACACTTTCAACTGGATAACCCCATTATCTGGCGGAAGTTACGACCTTGTTTTTATTGTCCAAGACCCTAAATGTCCCGTCGTTGCTAGTCACCAATATTTCCGTATTCGCATCGAAGTTGCAGGAAGTTTGGCGATTGGAATTAGTGATCGTTTCTTATGTTCTAGTCCTACGATTGATCTTTCTATAGGTGGCGGTGGTCCTTATCTATGGAGCACAGGCGATACCACTAGTACTATTACTATAGATAGTGCTGGCGTATACAGTGTAACCACTACAGATGGCTGTGGTCCTGTATATTCTAGTGTAGAAATATTTGATGAGCCGCAAATCAATATTGCGGGAAACAACCGCGATACAGCAATCAATCTAGGAGATAGTTTACAACTTAGTACAGGTATCCAAACAGGGCCTCTAGGAAATAGATACTATGAGGTGACGACTCCTCAAGGGATTCCTATCAATTCATCTGCATTGTATACTTTACCAGTCCCTACGATTTACCCGATTCGCATTGATACCTACTCCCTAGTAGAAGTTTGTTTAGATATTAGTGGTACTCGTCCTGACTATTTGGATGTATTTCTATCCACTCCTGATGGAGCTCTCCTAGAGTTATCCACTCGAAATGGGGGCAGTTCTCAACTCAACGCTTATGATAGAACTTGTTTTTCGGTAGATGCAACAGACTTTATTACCAATTATGCCGCTAGTGCAATTCCTTCTGATTCTAGTTTTGCTCCTGAGGGAGATTGGTCAGATTTATATGGTCGACTTGCTATGGGGGATTGGAAAATTGCTATTCGCAAAAGATCTGGATTAGGCGGCAGTGGAACCCTCAATAGTTATTCCATACAGTTTGGAGGGGAATATACTTTCAACTGGACCTCTTCTGATCCAGATGGTAATATCTCTTGTACAGATTGTAGTAATCCAATTGTTTACCCTGACACCATCACGACCTATACAGTAGAGATGACAAACGGAAACAACTGTACTACCTATGATACCATTACAGTGTATCCGAGAATGCAAGAGCCAATGGATACGTTACGCTTCTTAATTGCGGAAGATTCTTTGTTAGATTTTTGTGTACCTGTACCTGCTTATATGAATGCTGGCAATACAACGACCAATATCATTAATATTAGCAGTCCAGGAGCCTTCTTACAGAACAGTACCAACCCATTCTGCTTTAGCTATTTGAATTTTAATCCAGCAGAATATACCGATGAATTAGTAGTAGCCGATTGTGACAATAGTGGTTTCTGTGATACCAATGTAGTTTATGTTACCGTAGCGAGCTGTGTATGGGCAGGAGATACAGACACCAATCAGGTGGTCAATCACTTTGATATACTTCCTGTGGGACTTGGATTTGGTCAGATGGATCACATTAGACCTAATGCCGACCTGAACTTCGACTGTGAACCTGGTCTATTCTGGGCAAATCAAACACCTCAAAGTAATATCAACTACAAGCACAGTGATACTGATGGCGATGGTACGATTGATTATGATGACACACTTGCTATTGTGCAAAACTGGGGACAATTCTATGTCCGTAACCATACAGGGGGTGTTCGCCCAGGAGGTACTGTACCACTCTATACTGAACTATGGACTGCGATTCCATCTCAGACTATTCAAGTACCGATTATCTTGGGAGATTCTGTCCATCCAGCAGATAGTGTTTATGGATTAGCCTTCACAATCAACTACGACTCTACTAAAGTAAAAGCTGGTTCTGTATCTGTATTGTTCAATAGTTCTTGGTTAGGAACGATCAATCAAGACATGATTGCCGTCTCTAGAGATAATCCTACGATTGGTCAGATTGATGTAGGTCTGACCCGCACCAACCAAATGACCAGAAGTGGAATGGGGCAGATTGGTGTCATTCAAATGACCATCAAAGATGATATTATACAAAAATCAAGACTCGTACGACTCAATACCCATATTGATGGTGCTCGTGTGATTGATAATAATGAAATAGAAATTGGGACGACTCCTGTTTACACCTATGTATTGATTACGACTCCTACGGGAATCGATGCTGTATCGGATGCCGCCCATTTAGATATATTCCCGAATCCTGCACAATCGCTCGTTCAAATACAAAGTAGTGAAGCGATGCAAAGTATTGAAGTAATCAATGCGGCAGGACAAGTTGTCCTAAATCAACCACTCAATGAAGTGTTAGGAACTCAAGTGGACGTTAGCAAACTCACAGTAGGGGTGTATGTTTTGCGTGTCCAAACCACTAACGGTTTGCAAAATAGAAGAATTGTGGTGCAACGCCCATAATATCTAACTGCTGCAATAGATTAGTTATCAGTTTTAAGAAGGCTACCCCTAGCGGGTAGCCTTTTTTTGTATATATTTATACTATTCAATAGATATTATCACCTAACAAACGCTACAACTATGACAAAGCTCCAACTTTTCTGCTCCTTGCTCATTTGCTCTTTATTCTTAACTCAGTGTGACCCCAAAACTACTCCTGCTACTCCACTACAAAACATGGATGAAGAGTTGCCCAATATAACCAACAACACCTTTGACCAATTGATAGATAATACACTGAAATATCTGGATATCTACAGCGAAATCTACCCTGATATGACTGGAGAAGATCGTTATGCTTATTCCAACATTGGCTTTTCTACTACGACTCTTGATTCTATACGCAAAGATTCCAGCGAGTATGAATATTATAGTCAAGATTCGATTGACGCATTCAGTCTAATCTATATCCTTCAAAATAAGATTATGTCTTCCCTAAAAGCAGTCACTCAACATCCTCAATTCAAACAGACCAAAGACATTACTCAACGACTAAAAGCAGACAATTTAGCTATCGCTCATTCTCCTGATTATAAACTATTCAATTTTTCAATAGATGAAAAAACAGGAGGTACCTATCGCAGTCGTTTATCTTTAAGCTACTATACAGATGCCACGCCTGATACCGACTATACTAATTTGGAAGGCGATGGTTTTGATAAAATTGATACCATTCATACTCAAAATGGTCAAATCCACTACCTCTTACATAGTTATGTTCGGACCTGTTCTTATTGTTTTGATATGGGTATTGCTAAAGTATACTTCCAAAACGATGCCTTTGAAGATGATTTTGTCTATGGACTTAGTATACGAAATTTTGAAACTGGTAAGATTACTTATGACTCTAAAAGCCATCAGATTATAGCAGATTATGAAACAGACGACCTCACTCCTACCTGTGCTTGCCTAGCTACTAAAAGAACAGACGAGATTCCTGAAATGGGCACGAAGTGTCGGTGTGTTTTTGAGTTTGATGGAAGGACCTTTGTATTGAAAGAGTAGAAAGTAAGATACACCGTCAATTAGAACTAATAAATGGATACTTAGGTTTGTAGAGTAGTACCAACTTTTCTATAAACCCAAGTATTCCATGAAAAAACTATTCTTTTTTACTACTAGCTTTGGCTGCATACTATTTCTTTCCATTTTTATCCTTACCATTTGCACTCCTAATTCTATGGAGAAGTCATCCAAGTCATTTATTAAAAAGCAAATTAGAGAAGAAGTTCAAAAGGCTATTATCAAAGAAAAAGTATCTACAGCTCTAAAGCTTTTTATAAAAAAAGAAAACAGCTTTTTGGAGTCTATTATCTCTGATGTTGTTGAGCAGAAAGTCAATTCTAAAAACATCAACTCCAAGCCTAATAGCACCAAACAAACTTCTTTAGAATTTTTTTCAAATTTTTTGATAGGAGAAAAGAAAATTGATTATTGGATTGAAGATAAATATGACGAAATTAGTACTAATCTAAAAAATGATGTTAGAGTTTTTGCAGGGATAAATTTCATATTATTTGCTTTTATTACAGCTCTTTTATTCTATCAGTCTGATAATTACAAAGAAATACAACTCCCTTCTTTCTTATTATTTATCTCCACAGTTATTAGTATTTTACTATATCTTTTCATACAGGACTGGGCTTATACTTTAGTATATAATAATTACCTTGGAATTTGGTACTTAGCTTACATCGCTATTGTTTTCATATCGCTTTTAGATATTACTTTCAATCAAGGAAAATTAACTCTAAAGGTATTAGAAATCATAGGAAATATAGCAAATGGATTAGCTTCTCTCTTAGGAGGTTAATCCGTCGTTTTTCTAAATATTTAATCCTTCAAAATCAACTATAGCTTCAACTCTATGTCCCCTACAAAGAAGACACTAAAAGCTCTAAATTATGACTGGGTAGGTAAAGTAAAGTATGATTTATTTGCTTTTCTACTAGCGTTTCTATTATTATTTCTTGGAATGTTAATAGGTATAATAATTTCTCCTTGGTTTTTAGTTCTTTGTTTAGGGAGTCCTTTTATCAGTTTACTCTATCAATCCCAAAATATTATTGAATTCAGAAATATAGAAATAAAAGTTACGAAAGATGCCTTATTATTATGTCACGTCACTGGAAGCGTTGATAAAATCTTCTGGGTCGAATTACAAAGTATTGAAGTAAATACTAAAAGAGATTTCGCTCAGTTAGTGTCTTTTCCTGTTAAATTAAAAACATTTTCTACAGAATACACGATGTTATTTTGTGGATCAGAAGGAGATACGCAAGTAACTCAATTCTTAAATTCCTGCTCTGGAAAAACTACTTGTGAATTTATTGATAAGAAAGATCTATTTGTAGAAAAATTCTAAACATTATTATAAAAATAGGCATCTATACGGATAAGAGGCCCATCAACAAGAACTTCGTTTCAACAACTGATACTCCCCTTGTTTTCTAAATGCACGAATAGACATGCCCGTATATTTCTTAAACGTTTTGGAAAGATGACTAGCATCTGTAAAACATAGTTCATCTGCGATTTTGGCAAGAGTATAATCCGAATTGAGTAAACGAATCTCAACTAGCCTCAGTTTTGCTCTAATGATATACTCTCGCAAAGACATATTTACTTTTTTTCTGAAAAATTCGCTGAGATAAGTGGGTGATAATAAAAACGTCTTTGCTAATTGGTCTACTTTCAAAAGATTGGGATCACTTATATTTTCATTAATATAGGTTAGTAATTTTGTCACTCGTTCGTCCTGTTCTCCTTTTTCTGTCAAGCCATAAACAAAACCCTGTTTGATATTACGCAATAGAATCTCCAGAATACTAATCATCATGCTCTTAATTAATGTATTCGAACTAGATTGGTAATTTCTATTTTCTTTCAATATCAGATCAATCAATGTGTAAATATGCTGATAATCCAATTCACTCTGGATAATTTCGCCTGGTAACTGGCTATAGTTGGATAATATGTACGCCGCTTCTTCAAACCAAGTCTTGGATGAAGAATCTAAGGCTCCCTCTTCAAAAAAATTAGATGTAAATTTCAAAAAAATGAATCGTGTCTTTTTTTGAATCTGAAAGGAATGACATTTTAATGGTGGTAATAAAAATAAACTCCCATTAGTATAATCATAAAAATTATAATTGATACACTGCGTTCCTTCCCCTTCTTTAATAAGTACCAATTCAAAGAAGTTGTTCTTAACAGGCCGCTGCTTCCACTCCTCCAACTCCAACTCTTGTATTTCAAAAGGTTTATAAGCTTGTAAAACTTGCATTTTAGTATATTTTGAGCTCTAAAATAGTCTATTACAGGCATTTTACATAAAAAAAGACTTCAAAATCCTCCCTATACACCAAAACAACCTTTATTTATACAAAAAAAAAAAAACATAAACATTTACCGCATCTTTGTTTCATCAAATAATTACTCATAAAACAAAACGAATAATGAAAGGGATACTAATCAAAGAATATGGCGAAAATGCTGTATTTGAACTATCAGAAATCGAAAAACCAACTGTAAAATCAGGGCATATCCTAGTCAAGATTGCCGCATCTAGTGTAAACACCGTAGATACAATGATTCGTAAAATGGGAAAAGATCTTCCATTATCGCCTGATGCCCCAGCTCTCCTAGGAATGGACTTTGCTGGAATTGTAGAAGCGATTGGGGAAGGGGTAGAAGGCTATACCATAGGAGATGAAGTCTATGGGTGTGCAGGGGGTCTAGCAGATTTACCAGGAACATTGGCTGAATATATTGTAGCAGATAGTGATTTACTCGCTCACAAACCTAAAAACTTATCTATGCGAGAAGCTGCCGCATTACCTTTAGTAGGTATCACCGCTTACGAAGGACTCATGAGAGGGGGTATTAAACAGGGACAAAAAGTATTGGTACATGGTGGCACTGGAGGTGTTGGGCATGCTGCCTTGCAATTAGCAAAGCATTTTGGAGCAGTTGTTTACGCTACAGGAGGCGGAGAAAACCAAATGGCTATCATCAAGAACCTAGGAGCGACTCCCATCAACTACAAAACCGAATCCGTACAAGATTATGTTGACCAGTATACTGGTGGTGCTGGATTTGATTTAGTATATGACTCCGTAGGTGGAGCCAATCTGACCAACTCTTTCCAGGCTGCTGCTCTAAATGGACATATAACTACGACCGTCTCTTTATGTGAACTCAATCTTTCTCCTGCTCATTTCAAAGGACTTTCTATCCATGTTGTATTTATGTTGATTCCAATGCTTCACAACTATAAACGTAAAGAACATGCCAAAGCACTAAAACATATTGCTCAAATTGTAGAAGCTGGTGCACTAAAACCATTATTAGACGAAGAACGATTTACTTTAGAAGAAGTTGGAAAAGCACACGCTAGATTGGAAAGTGGTCAAGCCATTGGAAAAGTGATTGTTGAAAATTAGACATTTAACAGAGGTTATTACAACTCTATTCGTAATAACCTCTTTTTTTTAAGAAAAAATCAAAAAGATGAATAATAATGATGTGCTCGCACAAGCACTTGCTCTTACTAGACCTTCACGTGAAGCATCACTACAACGTGATGCCTCTGTCTCATATTTTTGGAACAATAACCGCAGATTACTCGAAGATGCATGGTCAGAATGGGAAATCAAAAATAAAGGTAATATCCCAACACTTGACGATTCCTTCCTTGACCCACACTTAAGAAAAGCTATTAACGAAGCATGGGAAAACCCTGAAAAAGAAAAGGCTGTTGCTGATTTGTGGGAGGAAATTATTCCTGGTGTTTTTGTTGCACAATTTTTTGACCTGGAGCGTTTGTCCGAATTTCGTGATTACCTAAATGCTATAGTCGAGTCAAATATTCCTGTTCGCCCTCCATACGGTATCCAATTAAATCGTTATGGTATGATGCTTGACCCGCGTTCAGAAGGATATCTTGCTGCTCCTAACTTTCAAGCATTTTATGACCATATGATGAATAGATACATGCGTCCAATTGCTCGTTTGTTGTTGGGCACTTATGGTTATGATAATCAGACATTTGGTTTTTCTATTCAGTACAACCCTGATAAGGATAAGGATTTGCATGCACACACGGATGCTTCCGCTGCCACATTAAATATCAATATTAATTTACCTGACGAAAAATTCACAGGCTCACAAGTTGATTTCTTTGACAAAACGACCAAGAAAACAGTATCCACTATTTTTGAACCAGGTAAAGCAATCATTCACCGTGGCAATGTACCACACGTTACCCACCCTATTACCAGTGGACAACGAAGTAATTTGGTAGTCTGGCTCTACGGTGATCGTATGCAAGTACCACAAGGAAACACCAGTAGCTATGGCAACTTTGGCAACTCAGTATCTAGCGATTCGTTTGAAAATATTACGGCAAAGCAACGTTGGAGTATCCCAAAAGAACCTAAGGATACTTTTGCCCCATTCTAAAAAGACAAATGGAATGAAACATTCAATTTTGACCTATGAATTTTTTAAAAAAACTACAGTTACGCACATATTCAAATATGTTCATAGAATAACAATTAGCGATTGAATAAGGGGTCGTTTTAGAATTTTGAATGTCTTAAGGTTTAATTTTGAATGCTAAAAGAGTGCTATTTATCCGCATTAAAAATTAAACCTTAGACCAATAACAAACTTTAAGAGCGAACCTCATTACTTATTTTTAATAACGCCTATTATTCTTGCATAACATCAGTAATAAAGTAGAAACAGTACTATGAAAAAGACTATTTTAATCACAGGTAGTACCGATGGAATGGGCAAACTAACCGCTATAAAACTCGCCAAAGACGGTCACGAAATTTATGTGCATGGTAGAAATGCAACTAAATTAGCCGCAGTCATTTCATAAATAAAAACAGCTTCCAATAATGATACTATAAAAGGTTTTGTAGCTGATTTCTCGGATTTGGCTGCTGTCAAAAAAATGGCAACAGAAATTCAACAATCACTTCCCAAGTTAGATATTCTGATTAACAATGCTGGAGTCTATAAAAGCCCTGTTCAGAAGAATCAAAATGGCTTGGATATAAGATATGTAGTCAACTATCTAGCCCCTTTCCTACTGACAAAAGAACTACTCCCTTTGCTCAAAAAAGGAAATACTCCTAGGATTATTAACTTAAGTTCTGCCGCTCAAGCCCCTGTTTCGATAGAAGCACTAAAAGGGAATATACCGCTTAATGAAATGGAAGCTTACGCCCAAAGTAAATTAGCTCTAACCATGTGGAGTTTGTACTTAGCTCAGACGGAGTCTCTAGTGACGACTATAGCTGTCAATCCAGGTTCGCTACTAAATACCAATATGGTACAGCAAGGCTGGGGGTTTCATAGATCATCTGCTGACAAGGGAAGAGATATTTTGTGTAATTTAGCTATATTAGAGGAGCATAAAAATGCTTCTGGGCAGTATTTTGATAATGATATGGAAGCATTCAATACTATACATCCTTCTGGTAACAATACTAAAGCTATTGAAGTGCTCATCAAAGAGACCATTCAACTATTGAGTGCTTGCTTATAGCACAACTCTAAAAATTAATTTATCATGGGAAGATATAAAGAGGCTGATTGGTACTTAAAATCTAGCAAAGAACTAATTACTAAATATGGCGATATTCCACCTCCGTGGATCTATGCCCCCAACTTCCATCCCTACAGTATGGGGTGGAGAATGGGAGGAGGTGAAACCCATGTGATGATTTTAGGAGAATGGCTAAATCAAGTTGATTTAAATTTTGACGAGCGTGTTGCCTATCTCCTAAAATATCCTTCTCCAGCAAGATGGTACCAATGGATTATTCATTTTCTATGGGAAGTAGATTCCTACGAATTTGAAGAAGAAGATTACCTGCCCTACTTCCAAAAACTAGAACAACTAGGCTTTAAGAATACAGCAGATTTTGAAAAAGACTTGGATAGAGAGGATTTGGATTAGAATATAGAGTAATAAAAATGTATGCTAATTTAAATTGTATGTTTTTAAAAAAAAAATTATATTGCGTACATGGAAGAAGATATACTATATAATACAATCGAAAATTTTAAAAAAAATTCTGAACTAATACTAGAATTAGATACTTGGTTTGGAGCTCAAAAAAATAGTTTCGATGGAAAACTAAAACTTCAGATAGGTAGCAAAGAACATTTTTTCTTTTTTGAAATTAGAAAAAATATTTCTCTCTCCAGAATTTCAGATTTAGACCACTATTCAAATCATGATGCGATTATTATTGCTGATTATATCTCTAAACCTGCTAAAAGCTTTTTTAAGAAACATCAAATATCTTATCTAGATATGGCTGGTAACGCTTTTATCGTAAACGGAGAGCATCTATTCATTAATATAGAGACCAACAAAAATTTGAAAATTTCAACAGGAAAACCAAATAGAGCTTTTTCTAAGACTGGTCTTAAAGTTATTTATCAAACACTAGTGGATGAAACAATAGTCAATATGCCTTATCGACATATTAGTAAGGTAACTAAGGTTTCAATAGATACCGTAGGAAAAGTATTCAAGGAACTACTACAAGAAAAGTACTTAATCCAAGTCAGGAAAAAAGTATTTCAAGTTCAGAATAAAGAACGTCTATTTCAAGAATGGGTCACTTTATTCAATAGAGTATTGAGACCAAAACTAAAACAAAGAACTTTTGCCTATAGAGGTGATACCATTAATGCACTACTTGAAACCTCTGATCTTGATTCGATTGGAGGAGAACTTGCAGCAGAACATTTATCCAAATATCTTATTGCACAAAATACCATTATTTATACAGATGAGCCCTTTTTTAAAATCGCAAAAAAAATGAACCTCATTCCTTCATCAGATGGGTCAGTTACTATTGTTGAAAAGTTCTGGGGTAATACTTTATCTAGAAATGACACAAACATAGTTCACCCTATTTTAGTCTATGCAGATTTATTAAATTCCCCCAGTCCAAGAAATCTAGAAACTGCAAAAATTATATATAATAAATATGTCAAAAATATTTTATAAGGCACTAGGCAATACACACCTTAAAGAGATAATCAATGACCTCCAAACCGCGGCTACCGAATTAAGTATAGATTTCTTTGCAGTTGGGGCATTAGCTCGAAATTATTGGTATGTATCCAACGATAAAAGACCAAGAGGTACACAAGACTTTGATTTTGGAGTCTATGTTTCTAATTCTGCATCTTACAATCAATTAAAAAAATTATTAGTTGATAATTACTCCTATACCCCTATTTCCACCAACTCTTTTTGTTTAATGTCTCCCTACGATATCCCCCTTGATCTTCTCCCATTTGGCGATATTGAAAAAAATGAAAAAGTCATGATTGCAGGAAAAGGACTTGTATCAATAAACTTAGATGGTTTTGTAGAAACTTATGAAAGTAGTCTACTTACAGTAACAATAGAAAATGATTCTTTCAAATTTTGTTCTATTCCTTCTGTTGTCCTTTTGAAACTAATAGCTTACGATGATCGCCCTGAAAAAAGACAAAAAGACCCTATCGACATTGCTTCTATATTTGACCACTACCCTGATATAGAGTCAGAAATGATTTGGAGTGAGTATAGTTTCCTTTACACTGATGATATAGAGCACCCAGAAGTAGGTATAAAAGTTTTAGGGTATGAAATAAGCAAAATAATCGCTAAAAATGATAAACTAATCGCTAGAGTTATCAGTATACTTGATAAAGCTATAAACCTTGAATCTAGATTAGCTCAAAATATGATTCAAGATGCTGTATCTGAAACAATCAAATCGAAAACGCAAAGCTTAACGATCCTAAAAACAGGTATTACAGAAGGTCTAATTACACAAAAGAAGCCCTAACCAGAAATACATATTTCCAGTTAGGGCTTCTCTATATCCAAAAGTAGAGCTTATCTTACTCTTCTTTCTTAATATCTTGCTCTCTCAATACAGAAAGATACATATTAGTCATCTGCTCCAATGTAAAAGGAGGTCTACGTCCACCAGCAGAACTCGTAAAGTGATACTCTTTATCACCTTTCGTAATGAAATAGTGGAAATTGTACGCCTTAGTCGTATCCCCTACTGCTTGTAGTTCATATACAAAACCGCCATTATCTTGACGAATCAATTTAGAAAATTTGATGTAAGTATCATTTTTCACATTCCCCAACTGAGTATTGGCTAAAGCATTCGTATTAGGGTTGGAAGCATCTTTTCCATAAACGATCATCTTATAGTCGGTACCTTCTATCGTCAAGTCTTTGAGGATACTCAGGCTATTGTCGACTACTTCAAAATCTGTTGGTGTCTGTAGAGTGTAAGGAACTCCATATTCCATCAAATCCAATTTGTTGGGATAAATTTCTTCGATTTTGGGAGCTGCTGGCTCACAACTCATTAGCACAGTAGCTACTAAAGCAGCTAGTAATAGTAGGTTTTTCATATTTATTTTAGATGGTTTGTTCACAAAGGTAAAAAACTTATTAAATTTGTGTTTGGTTTCAATGATAAGCATTGAAGTTGTTTAAGAATAACTTCAAATTGCTAATGAAAACTAATTTTCCGCTACTTGGCGTTAAAAATTGACCCCATAGCTAAGGCTATGAACTAAATTTTTGCCTTAATTAGCTAAAAATTTGTACTCATTATCAACATAATTCTATTTTTAAACAACTTCATTTTAAATGCACATTAGTTGTTACCAACATATATTAAAACAATAATAACAACAAAAATAAATAATCCATGCCTTTATCTCCACATTACAACGCTAAAGAAGCAGAAGAAAAGTGGTATCAGCACTGGATGGAAAAAGGTTATTTCCATTCTACTCCTAACGAAAAAGAACCCTACACCATTGTCATCCCTCCACCTAACGTAACAGGAGTACTACACATGGGACATATGCTGAACAATACGATTCAAGATGTATTGATTCGTAAAGCTCGCCTAGAGGGTAAAAATGCTTGTTGGGTACCCGGTACCGACCATGCCTCTATTGCAACAGAAGCAAAAGTCGTGAAACAACTGAGAGAGCAAGGCATCAAAAAAAGTGATTTATCCAGAGAAGATTTCTTGAAACATGCTTTTGCGTGGAAAGATGAATATGGTGGTAAGATTTTGGGGCAACTCAAAATGCTAGGTGCTTCTTGTGATTGGGAACGTACTCGTTTCACCATGGAAGAAAAACTTTCTAAAGCTGTTTTGAAGGTATTTGTTGACCTCTACAAAAAAGGACAACTCTACCGTGGACTAAGAATGACTAACTGGGATCCTGCTGCTCAAACAGTATTATCCAATGAAGAAGTTATTCATGCCCAAGAAAATTCTAAACTCTATCACGTTCGTTACCAAATAGAAGGAACAAAAGATGAATGGGTAACAATCGCAACGACTCGTCCAGAGACTATCTTGGCAGATGCAGCTATAGCTGTTCATCCAGAAGATGAGCGTTATACACACTTCCGTGGCAAAAAAGTGATTGTACCTATGGTCAATCGTGTTGTCCCAATCATTTTTGATAAATATGTCAAAATGGACTTCGGGACAGGTGCCTTAAAAGTAACCCCTGCTCATGATATGAATGACTACGAAATTGGTCAGCGTCATGATCTGGAGGTCATTGATATGTTGCATGACAATGGTCGTCTGAATCCTAATGGCAAATTCTATGTAGGAATGGACAGAGAGGATGCTCGCAAACAAATTGCGAAAGACCTCAAAGCTCAAGGACATCTAGTCAAAATAGAAAACTACTCCAACAGTGTAGGACGTTCAGAAAGAACCAAAGCTGTAGTAGAACCTAAATTGACCAAACAATGGTTTTTGAAAATGGATGGTTTTGCGGCGACTGCCTTGAATGCCGTCGAAAGTGGCGAAGTCAACTTCTTGCCTGAGCATATGCTCAATATGTATAGAAACTGGCTCAAAGAAGAGAATGTCCGTGACTGGTGTATTTCTCGCCAATTGTGGTGGGGACAACAGATCCCTGCTTGGTACCTCAAATCAGATAAAGAACAATTCTTTGTAGCAGAAACAGAAGCCGAAGCATTGGCACAAGCGATAGAAGCAACAGGCAACAATGACCTCACGCTAGAAGATCTGGAGCGAGAAGAAGATGTAGTCGATACTTGGTTCTCTTCTTGGCTATGGCCAATGTCCGTTTTTGATGCTTTTGAAGATCCTACGGAATTTCAGTACTACTATCCGACCAATGTATTGGTTACGGGATGGGATATTATGTTCTTTTGGGTCGCTCGTATGATTATGGCAGGTTACGAATGGTCTCCAGAATTGCTGGGAGAAGATTTAGCCAAGAAAAAAGGTATACAGCCGTTTAAGGATGTGTACTTCACAGGAATGGTTAGAGATAACTTGGGTCGCAAAATGAGTAAATCATTGGGGAACTCTCCTGATTCGCTAGCACTAATTGAAAAATATGGTGCTGATGGTGTTCGTTATGGTATCTTGTCCGCGGCAGCAGCAGGAAATGACGTTATTTTTGATGCTCCTTTTGTAGACAAGACTAAAACGTCTATTCAGAACGAAAGTAAACTCTGTGAAACAGGGCGTAATTTCTGTAATAAACTATGGAATGCATTGCGTTTGCTCAAAGGCTGGGAAGTAACAGAAGAAGCTCCTTCTGCCGCCAAATCAAGTGTAAATCAATTTGCATTGAAATGGCTAGAAAATCAGTATAATAAAACATTGGTAAGTCTAGAAGACTCCTTCAAAACATACCGCCTATCAGAAGCTGCTACCACACTCTATAATTTCATTTGGAATGACTTCTGTTCTTGGTACTTAGAGTTAATCAAGCCTGACTATCAACAGCCAATTGACAAAGCGACATTGGAAGCTACCATTGACTATTTTGAAAAATTTATGACTTTGTTACATCCATTCATGCCGTTTGTAACCGAAGAAATTTGGGCAAAACTACGTGATAATCGTGCTGATGGAGATGACTGTGTCATCAGTACATGGCCTTCAATTGGTGAATTTGATGCTAAATTCTTGTACAATGTAGAAGTATTCAAACAATTGGTGAGTAGTGTTCGCGATACTCGTAACAAAAATCAACTCAAACCAAAGGAAGTTCTACAACTACTGGTAAAAGACACCGAGGCAGCTCATACTTTCTTGCAAGAAGATGGTATCAAAGCAGCTATTGAGCGTATTGCTTTTGTGAAAGATATTGACTACACGACTGCTGACGACCACGAAGGAGCTAACTTCATAGCAGGTACTGAGCAGTATTATTTATTGTTTGAAAAAACAGTAGATGTAGCTGCTGAGCGTGCTGCTCTCGAAAAAGAACTCAAACGCTTGGAAGGTTTTGTGAATGGAATCAATAAGAAACTGAGTAATGAGCGTTTTGTCAATAATGCTCCTGCCAAAGTGATTGAGAACGAACGCAAAAAACTAGCAGACAATCAAGCTAAAATTGATTTGATTAAGGATAACTTGTTTAAACTGAATTAATTTTCAGTCTTATACAAAGATGAATACAAATGTGCTACTGACTTTTAGTTGGTAGCACATTTTTTGTTTATTTTAGCTAATATTCTAATAACAAAACCTCCCTTTATGCTCCACAAACTTCCTAAAAATGATTGGCGTAGTACCTGGATTAAACTTGGCTTTGCAGCTATTGTCGTTCGAGTAATATTTGGGTTTTTCCCGAGCTGGTGTGAAGTTCTCTATTCTAGAGGTATATACCCCTACATTCGTTCGTTTTTGGATATGACCTTTGGGCAGCTGCCCTTTGCTGGAGTTTATATTTTTGCGGGATTTTTAGCCCTGTGGATTCCTTATGTTTTGATTAATTTTGTTAGGAATCGAATCAAGGGAGTTTCCCTAAAAGAAACCTTCTTTTCTTTTTCCGCTTTTTTGATGGGGCTTATCTTTTGGTTTTTGTTGATTTGGGGATACAACTATGCCCGTATACCTGTAGCAGAACACATGCAGCTTGCCGTTCCTGAATTTATGAAACATGATGATATTTGGGCGGAAGCTCAATACATCAAACAAAAATGCATAGAAACACGCAACAAAATTCCCCAGTTGGATACTAATGCAATTACTCCCGCTCATTATCCAGATGATTTAGAAACAATTATGCGACCACTCCTCGAAGCCGTATTAGCGGAATATGGTTATGATGTCAGTGGTGAAGTATCGGGAAGGTTACTTTTACCTAAAGGTACCTTATTTAGATTTAGTAGTTCTGGAGTTTATTTCCCCTTTACAGGAGAAGGACATATTGATGCGGCATTACCCCCCATGAATCAGCCTTTTACCATGGCACATGAGTTAGCCCATGGATATGGCTTCGGGAATGAAGCTGTTTGCAATTTCTTGGGCTATTTAGCTTGTATTCGTTCTGAAGATCCTGCTATTCAGTATGCCGGCTATCTGACTTACTGGCGTTATGTCTATGGGGAATTGATGGCATTCGTTACAGAAGAAGATTACAATAAAGAGCGAGCAACTATTTCTAGAGGGATGTACAATGATTTAGAGCTTCTTTATGAGACACTTGATAGTTACCCTCCATTCATCCCCTACATACAACAAACTACCTATGATTTATTTCTGAAAGCTCAAGGAATCGAAGAGGGCATTGAGAGCTATAACGAAGTAGTTCTTTGGGTTTCAGCATGGCGAAAAAAATATGAACGATAATTGCTTATCTTTGAGCATTCATTTTATTTATTCTTGAATTTAAGGCAACTATAATGCAAGTAATTCCAGCCAATCTACAACAGTTAAAAAATTATCGTTTCATTGACCTATTTGCTGGAATAGGTGGATTTCACTATGCCTTAAAATCTTTTGGAGCCAAAGGTGTTTTTGCTTCCGAAATCAATAAAAAAGCCGCTCAAGTTTATGCTATTAATCATGGGTTAGTTCCTCAAGGCGATATTACTCAAATAAACGAAAAAGATATTCCTAAGCATGACATTTTGTGTGGAGGCTTTCCCTGTCAAGCTTTTTCTATAGCAGGCAAACAAAAAGGGTTTGAAGATACTAGAGGTACTTTATTTTTTGATATTGCACGGATTGTTGCCCACCACCAGCCTGCTGTTCTATTATTAGAAAATGTCAAAAATTTTGTTCGACATGACCAAGGAAATACTCTAAAAGTTGTCCTGAAAACGCTACAGGAGCTCAATTATGTAGTCCATTACCAAGTCTTAAATACACGGCATTTTGGACTTCCTCAAAACAGAGAAAGAGTTTATCTAGTCGCTCTACATCAACAAAAAGTACCTAAAGGGAAGGAATTTATTTTTCCAGAAGGCAATTCCATTTCTTCCTTAGCAGACATACTAGAACCTAGTCCCACTGATGCTAAAATAATTCAGCGAGATGATATTAAGATGACCAAAAAAATTGAACTCGCCCCCTACACTACTGGAGTGGCAGAATTCCCTAACCGTCCTATCCAAATTGGTATTGTCAACAAAGGGGGACAAGGCGAAAGAATCTATCACCCTGTAGGGCATGCCATTACGCTCTCTGCTCATGGAGGAGGGGCAGGTGCCAAAACTGGTCTATACCTCATTGACCAAAAAATCAGAAAGCTTTCTCCTAGAGAATGTGCTCGTTTACAGGGTTTTCCAGAAAATTTCCGATTGCACGAGAGTACTGCCCAATCCTATCAACAATTCGGAAATAGTGTCTCAATCAATGTTCTACAGGCTATCATACACCAAATCTTACCTATCCTCCCATAGCTATATCAGCGATTGTATAGAATATAGCTATAGCAAAATAGATACAATCATTAGATTTTATTAGAACAGAATTGTAAATTTGATGTTGTAGAGATAAATGATGCTTGTGAAGAGTATCATCTCTTATGAAACATTTTTAATAACGTCCTAAATTAATATAATTATGGCTTTCGAACTGCCCAAATTACCGTATGCATACGATGCATTGGCACCACATGTAGATGCAAAAACAATGGAAATCCACTACAGTAAGCATCATAATGGTTACACGAACAAATTGAATGCAGCGATTGAAGGAACTGACTTGGCTGATAAAAGTATCGAAGATATCCTAAAAGGACTGGATATGAACAACGGTGCTGTACGCAACAATGGCGGTGGATTCTATAACCACTCTTTGTTCTGGTCTGTAATGTCTCCTAATGGAGGTGGACAGCCTTCTGGCGAATTAGCAGAAGCTATCAATAGTGCTTATGGGTCTTTTGATGCTTTCAAAGAAAAATTCTCTGCTGCCGCTAAAACACGTTTTGGTTCTGGTTGGGCTTGGCTTTGTGTAAAAGAAGGAGGAAAAGTAGAAGTATGTTCTTCTCCTAATCAAGATAATCCACTTATGCCAGGTGTTGGTTGTGGAGGATATCCTATCCTAGGTTTAGATGTATGGGAACATGCTTACTACCTAAACTACCAAAACCGTCGTCCGGATTATGTTGCAGCATTTTTCAATGTAATCAATTGGGAAAAAGTATCTGAGCTATATGCTGCTCATAAATAAGTCATACTTGACATAAAAAGACGAGTTAAGTCTTTGTATAATAGGTTATTGTGTTTACATTAGAAACACAGTAACCTATTTCTATATTGACCAGCCTGTTCTATTTATGAATAAGATATATATCCTTTTTCTGTTTATTTTATTTTATTGTCTGAGTTGTAGTGGTAGCCAAAAGAGCACAAAATCCCCTTCTCCCCCAATAAATGATCCTAATTCTACTATTGGATCAGCTTACTACCTACAATTCAATGGTCTTGAAGAACGACTCTCCCAACTTATGTCTGGCTCGTTCTACTGTTACAGTGTTAGAAAAAAAGATGTATGGAGAGTTAATGACGGTAAAGATAGCTTGATGGCTCATGCTACTGTAATTGGAGATCGTGACAAACAAGGCCTCTGGGTTTACAGAGAGGTAGTCATGTCTCATTTTCCCGAAAAACCTGCTGTACAGTCTTTTTTCAAAATTACTAAAATAAGCCCTGACAGCTTGCTCATGGAAGAACGATGGCCCAAGTCTAAGAAAAACCCTTACATTGGATTACAATACAAGGAAGACAAATCATTTAATGAAAAAGATTTGACGAATAGTTATTATCAATACTATATCATCAAAAAAGGACAAACTGACTTCTATGCTTATACTCCTGAACGTTGCTATACATCAAGAAACAAAGTCATTACTTGGGTAAAACACCAACTCCAATTTTTACCACAACATACTCGTTTAGAGACACAACAATATGAAAATAAAGAAGTCTCTACTGAAGATGTTGAACTTAATCATACTATTCTTTATTTTAAACGAATAGAGTAATAGCACGTCTAAAAGGGACGAGATTAGATTTTTTTGATTAAGAAGTTGCTTAAGCAACTTCATAGTATTAATTTCTCAAACAAAGTGTATGTACAAAATCATTACTACTTGCCTAATACTCCTTATTACTCTATTCTGCATAATGAGTTGTACTGGTAGCAAAGAAAACACGAATTCTTCGAAAAAAATATCCAGTAAACTATCTCCTTTGGAAGAGGATTATTATTTACAATTCAATGGTGTAGAAGAACGTTTAGCTCAACTTATGTCTGGTCGCTTCAATTGCTACAGTGTCCGAAAAAAAGCTATTTGGAGAGTCAATGATGGCAAAGATAGCATCATGGCTTATGCCGTTCCTATCGGAAATCCTGCTAAACAAGGAACATGGGTTTATAGAGAAATCATTATGACTCATTTCCCAGAACAACCTGCCGTCCAAGCCTTTTACAAAATTACACAAATAAGCCCTGATAGTTTGTTGATGCAAGAATATTGGCCTAAGTCGAAAAAAAACGACTACATTGGTATTCAACACACAAAAAATAGAACATTCAAAGAAGAAGACCTTGGCACCAATTATTGTCAACATTATGTCATCAAAGTTGGACAAACTGACTTCTATTCTTATACACCTAATCGTTGTCGTCGGTCACAAAACAAAACAGTTGATTGGGTAAGTTCTAATCTCCGTTTTTTGCCTCAACACACTCGTTCTGAATCCAAAAAATATGGCACAGAAGAATTTATACCAAAAGATAGTACTCAATTTAATCATACGATACTTTACTTTAGGCGACTAACAGACAAGTAATACTAAAAGAGTCCTGTTGCAACTAAGCAACAGGACTCTTCCTATATATAAATACTAACTATACCTTAGCTATTTTTATACTTTTCATATTCAGAAGCGATGTGGCTTTGTACTGCTTCTAGATTTCCATCATGTGCATCAAAAAGTTCCTTATAAGGGTTCAATTTTTTCATAGATGGTAAGACATATAATTCTACATCTTTTTTGGTGATCTTTTGATTGCTCAAAATAATTAATCGTTCAATCACATTCCGTAACTCACGGATATTTCCTGTCCAGTCTACTTCCTGCAATAAAGTAATCGCATCTGCTTCAATCTCTTTGACTGGCTGCCCATATTCATTACAAACCGACTCAATAAAATGCTCAATCAATAGTGGAATATCATCTACACGATCATTTAGAGAAGGGACTTTGATAATGATTACTGCTAAACGATGGTACAAATCTTCTCTAAATCGTTTGGCTTCTATTTCTTTACGCAAATCTTTATTGGTTGCCGCTACTACACGAACATCAACTTTGATTTCTTTCTCACCACCTACTCTTGTGATTCTGTTTTCTTGCAATGCACGCAATACTTTGGCTTGTGCCGAAAGGCTCATATCACCAATTTCATCCAAAAACAAAGTGCCGCCATGTGCTTGCTCAAATTTACCAATACGCTGCTTATGAGCAGACGTAAACGATCCTTTTTCATGTCCAAAAAGCTCACTTTCGATGAGTTCAGCAGGAATCGCAGCACAGTTGACTTCTACAATAGAATTACCAGCACGTTCTGATTTTTCGTGAATCCAACGAGCGACTAACTCTTTACCTGTTCCGTTCGGTCCTGTCACAAATACACGAGCATCTGTAGGAGCAACCCGTTCTATAGTAGACTTGATTTGCTGAATTCCTTCTGACTCTCCAATAATATGCTGGACTTTAGTTTTTTTAATTTTCTTTTTGAGTACTTTAGTCTCCTGTACCAAACTTGATTTGTCGAGCGCATTACGAATCGTAATCAACAAGCGATTCAAATCTGGTGGCTTTGAAATATAATCAAAAGCACCTTTTTTGACTGTTTCGACTGCCGTCTCAATATCGCCATGTCCAGAGATCATGATTACAGGAGTATCTGGACTCAGAATATTGATACGTTCCAAGACTTCCATTCCGTCCATCTTAGGCATTTTAATATCACAAATAGCCGCATCAAATTTCGTTTTTTTGATCTTGGACAAGGCATCAATCCCATCCTTTGCTTCTTCTACTTTGTAATCTTCCATTTCCAAAATATCACGCAATACGGTGCGGATACTAGGTTCGTCATCTATTATCAGAATTTTAGCCATGCTATTTTTTACGTTTTTAGTTTTTGAGGTTATATCGTATAATTTCCCACTGACAACATTACCAACGTACAAGCCGTTTCGATTTGTATATCGGTTAAGTTATCTCGTAGTAGCTTGTACATACGAGGGTTTTCTGTACCTGGATTAAAAATAACTCTTTTGGGACGTAAACTCAAAATATAACCTTCATAATCTTGTTGAACAGTTGGGTTCAAATATAAAGTAACAGTATGCACGCCTTCTAAAGGATCTAAATGGTTGATAATATCTATTCCTGCACATTGTCCTTTACGAATACCAACAGGGACAACTTCTATATTATTTTGTTGTAGCTGTGCAGTTGCTCGATAAGCATATCGAGCAGGATTAGTAGTCGCACCAAGTACAACTGTTTTATAATTTTCCATCAATGGTTTATTTTTTAAGTCAGGATTATTTACTCTCCTTCGACCAAGTGGTCAGACAAAGGAGATCTATTATTAAGTACTCCATCTTCTACAATATAAAGTGATTGAGCAGGAGCTTGTTTTTGAGTCAGTCTGGATACAATAATAATACCTACTAAACCACTCAACATAGCGATTGTTCGGAAAGGCAATAAGACCAATACCTCTTCGCCAGTCATTTTATTGAAACCATAATTATAATAATAATCTATAAAAGCAGGAATCCCAAGCGTTTCTTCGCCTCCACCAAAACGTAGTATAGCCGCTATCAAGAACCCCGCTATAGCTCCATATTTATTCGCCTTTTTGTCAAACAAAGCACACACCAAAGCAGGAAATAATAGACAATACACAAAATCGCTACATAAAAACCAAAGGGCATAAATACTCTTCACCTGCAAAGCAATCAAAGTCGCTGCTATTCCTACAATCCAAATACATTTTTTGATAACAGATGCCAACTGTTCTGAAGTGACATTGGGTTTGACTAACGGTTTATAGACATTCCAACTCGCCATAGACGACGAAGACAAAATAGAAGAATCAGCCGAAGACATGACCGCAGCAGCCACTGCTCCCAGACCTACCGTAGCTACCCAATTAGGGGTCATATATCGCATCACACTCGGCAGTATATCTAAACTGTTCTCTGGAGTACCTCCTAGTGTAGACCAGTCTGCTACAGCTCCCACTACTCCAATCACGATAGGTGGAATAGCCGCTATCAAGCAAACAACTCCTGCTATGATAGATAAATTTCGAGCGGTTTTCCCATCCTTGGCGGATAATACTCGTTGAAAATAAACCTGCCAGGCCACTCCTCCAAACATCAGCAAAAAAGCATAATCCCACCAAAGCCACCAATCGTTCCCTAAAGCCTCTGTAGAAGGGATCAAAGAAGCAGCAGCTCCATTCTTGGCTTTGTAAGCCGTCCAAGCCACTTCCCAGCCTCCTACAAAATCTAGTGCATAGGGAATCGTAATAAACAACCCCAATAATAATAAAATCATCTGAATGACATCTGTCATAGCAACTGCCCAAAGACCTCCTAGAGCGGTATAAGTAATGGCAATAATGGCAGAAATAATGATAGAGGTTTCAAAACCTAGCCCCAACACTACTCCAAAAGTAGACCCTAGTGCCGATAAGATAGCTGCCGTCCAGAATACCTCTCCTGTCAAGGCTGGTAAAAAGAAGAGAGCTGCTGTTTTCTCACCAAAACGCTGTCCTAAAGGGTCCAGCATCGTCCTAAACTGATAATGTCGCATTCGTTTAGCAAAAAACAAACCTCCTATAATTAAGCTTAAGGCATACCCCCATGGAGCTTGTACCCATACTAGTCCTGAACTATAAGTAGCCTCTGCCGTACCATTGATATATCCTCCACCAACCCACGTCGCACTCATTGTGAAAATAGCAATCCACAATGGAATAGAACGCCCTGCTAATAATACCTCTTCATCAGAATCTTGATTACCTCTGTTAGCAGCTATAGCACTTCCCATAAAAAATACAGCCCCATAGAAGACTAACATTGAAATAAATCCCCCCCAGAACACCTCATAATCGGTAAACAAGTAGATAAATAAGCCTACTAGAATCATAAAAACCAACATAATGATGGTCGGTAGTAAGGATTTTATTAATTTGTTTTTCATCACTTTAATTTTTACTCAAAGATATAGCAATATACCTCATACTCTCAAAATCAATTCATAAAATGAATAATTCAGCTCAATATACACTCAAACAAAAAATAGCGGCTTGGTTAGTACATGCCTTTACTGCCTCTGGAATCGTCGCAGGTTTTTGGGCAATTGTTTGTATCAGCGAAGGCAATTTTTTCATGGCATTTATGATGCTCTTCCTCACACTAGTTATTGATGGAATTGATGGTACTTTTGCTCGCATGGCAAAAACTACCGAAGTCCTCCCTAATATGTCAGGTAAGACGATGGATTATGTCATTGACTTTGCGACCTATGCTATTATTCCTGCTTATTTGATCTATGCTGCTACTCAAAATGGCACTCCAGTGGCTGAGGGAGGATCCTATCTAGTACCTGATAATCTACGTTTTATATCGGCTGCTATCATTCTACTAGTCTCTACACTCTATTATGGTCGAGAAGGTATGGTTTCCAACGATTATTATTTTGTAGGGTTTCCTGTCATGTGGAATATGGTTGCCTTCTACCTATACTATGTGTATCAGTTTTCTCCTGTTATGAATTTTGTGATGATTATACTCTTTGCGGTCTTGCATTTTGTCCCTATCAAATTCCTGTATCCTAGTCGGACTCCTAGATTCAAAGGAATGAACATCTTCATCACTATTCTATTTATTGTAAGTAATGTCGCTTTGATCGTACTGGTAGAGACGGGGCAAACCTTACCTTTTTGGAGAGCAATCTTAAGAGGACTATCACTCTTTACTATGCTCTATTTTGGAGCAATGGCCGTTTATAATACTTGGTTTGACCCAATGACGAAGGAAAAATAATTCATAACATGGATTACTCTTCTAATTACATAGAATATATTACACCTTTATATCCCTATACTCTTCCATCTTAATGGAGATTAATATCGTCTACTCTAAAGTGAAATCATTTTACGATAAGACGAATCCTACCCTCCATGAAAGAAAGAATCTTTAATTATTTTAGCAATCCAGTAAGAATGAGTATTCTAAACGGGATGCTATTGACTATTGCAGTTGGTTTTAACCTAATCGAACAAGTATTCTGTATTCCAGTCTCTGGGGCAATTCCTTTGATTGCAATTTGTTTTGTATATAGTACACTATTCCCGATTCTGGTGAATAAAAAAAGCTACTTACCAATAGTGAGTCTAATGAGTGGGGTATCCTTTTGCCTCTTTGTTTACTGCATTATTTTTTTAGCTCAAATGAATTATTTAGCATTAATTATGCTACTGGCATTCGGCTTAGGGTTAATCGCTTTTATTCCTCATTTTTTTGCTCTACAACTTTTATGGAAAAGTTTTATAAAACAACCTTCTAAAACTGGACGAAGATTTTTCCTGTTAGGAATATTAATCCCTATAATTATTTGTATCTGTTCGTCCATTCAATACCAAAAAGGTGTGCAAGATATGGAAGCATTCCAAAACAGTGGTTTCACCTTACTGAACAAAACGTATATGACGGAACGACTTTTAGGGGTTGGGGTTATCTACCATACCGAATTTTGCGAATATGATGGCTGGCGACCGCCCAAACACGATCCTTTTTTCAATATTGGTTATTGGCTCAATGGCTCCCGATACCCGATCCGTTTAGGTTTAAAGGATAGAGTGCAATACTACAAGCAATTTTTCTCCAACAAAACTGTTAAATTTGACTGTAGCTGTGCCTACAATTACAAAGAAGATTACCATCAGGATAAACTTTGGGATTAAGACCATGTCGGAGTGATATTCTATTTTGTTCAATAGTAACCTACACTTATCTATTCTCCCTTAACAGTTATACATTCATCTAGATTAGAACCTATTATTCCTTTACATTTGAGATTTAACACTTTAAATATTCAAATCAATGATACAAGGTATAATTTTATTAGGATTAGCAGCTTTTATGTGGTTCAGTGTTGTTCAAAATCCAACGGAAGAATCCGCTACAGGTTTTGTCCTTATTTTCAAGAAAATATTTGGAATGAAAGGATATATAATCATGGGTAAAGTCTTAACCGTATTCTTAATACTAGCTGCTATTGCAGAGTTTTATAAGTATTTTGTGGAAGCACCTATTCAATAATATTTTTTTAAGAAAAAGCCAAAGTCTAGTTGTAGTTTACCTTTGACCATTTATTTTTTTAAGTTTGTTGAGAATACAAACAACCAAACTATGCTATCGCTAAACAACATTCGCAAATCTTATCAAATAGGTCAAAACAGTATTGAGGTACTCAAGGGGATTGATTTGTTCATAGAGGAAGGAGATTTCGTCTCTATCATGGGATCTTCTGGATCAGGCAAATCAACCCTACTCAATATTATGGGTATTTTAGATGATTATACCATTGGGGAATATCATTTGGACAATGTTTTGATCAAAAATCTGACACAAAAACAGGCGGCGATGTATCGCAATCAGTTCATTGGTTTTGTATTCCAATCATTCAATTTGTTACCATTCAAAACAGCTGCAGAAAACGTAGCTCTTCCTCTCTATTACCAAAAAGTCCCCCGTAAAGAACGCCACGCTAAAGCGGTTGATTTCTTAGATAAAGTGGGTCTGAAAGATTGGGCCAATCACCATCCTTCTGAAATGTCTGGTGGACAAAAACAACGGGTAGCTATTGCTAGAGCTTTGATCTCTGACCCTAAAATCATATTGGCTGACGAGCCCACAGGAGCCTTGGACACCAAGACCTCTTATGGCGTCATGGATCTATTCCAAGCGGTCAACGATGAAGGTAAAACACTCCTGTTAGTAACCCATGAAGAAGATATTGCAGCTAAAACTAGACGTACGATTCGACTTCGTGATGGGTTGATTATTAGTCAATAACACCAAGCTGATGACAAACTCTTACACCTTAGCAGAATGGGAGGCTATTCGCCAACTTTTTTATGCCAAAGAGGCCACTAATACTACTTTAGCACTGCAATTATTGGCTGTACATCCAATCGAAGAGAGTCAATCAGAAATTTTAGCCATTCTATTTGCTCTAAGCAAACTACAACAGGATAAAAAAAGAGCAAAGATTGCACAAAAAATATTGGGTAAAAATCTACGAAAAGTGCGTCCTTTCCTCAAAGACGGTATTTCATTTCACAAAAACACACTTTCTGCCTTCCAACTCATAGAATATCTCTATAAAGTAAATTTAGAGACAGACTTGTCTGTTTTATTTATAGCAAAATATCTCTATAAACAATCTAACTATCACCCGACTTATATTGATCTGTATGCTAGACAAGTACAAAAGCTTCCCGAAGAAGAACGAATCCCCGCTCTAAAAGCCTACTGGGAAGAACATATCGAAAAGCAAACTGTAACCATACGACAGGGAGAAGCAAAAATGACTTATGCTCTATTTGAGCTTTATTCCATTACTGAAATTATTGCACAGCCTGCTCTCGCCTTTTATGAATCCATCCAATCAAAACACCTAAAGGGTATCCAAAAAATAACGTTGATCGATAGTCCTCATTTGCTCAATCTACCACTTGCCATAAAAGATGCACCTGACTTACAAAGCTTAGAACTTTTAGAAATAAAAGAAATTGCTCGCAATAGCTGGCAAGCGATCAAACAATTACCAAGGCTTAGAAACTTAACCATCTCCTTACATCCTGGACTAACAAATCCTACTGGCTTCTATTTGTTTACACTCGTCAACTTAGAATCTTTTTCTATCAGTGGCAGGCAACTTGCCCTCAACTTTGCTCTCGAAAAACTACCTAATATCAAAGAATTACAGATCAATGCTTCTACCTTGATTGGAGCAAATGACTTTTTTGACAAAATAGACAAACTGGTCTGTATTAAAAACATACATTTACACACAAAACTAGATGCTTTATACCAAGAATATTTACGCTCTTAGTTAAGAAGCTGTTTAAGAATAGCTTCAAATTGCTAATGAAAATAATTCTAAACAACTCCTAAAAAATAATCCAAATGAAACAATATCATTATCAGCGAGCCCCTAAAAAAGATAAACTCAAAGTAGAATGGATGTACATAGAAGCCAAATACTTTGAGGAAGAAGGAATCCTTCCTGAAGGTTTGTTTGAGTATAAAAACATAGAGCGACTAGGCATAAGAGGATACTTAAAGGCATTCCCAGAGGACCTGTCCGAAAAACTCCCCAAACTCAGAATATTGAGTGTAGCTTTTTTGGGAGCAGAAGGACTACCTAATCGTATTGGAGACTGCCATAATCTAGAAGAACTCTCAATCAGTGTCACAGACGGCACACTAATAATCCCTGCGTCTATTCAGCAACTAGCTCACCTAAAGGAAATTGCTCTGCGGGACTGTAAACTAACCGCTATTCCGACAGTATTGACTCTTTTACCTACCCTAGAAAAACTAAAACTGAGCAATAATCAAATTAAAGCAACTCTTCCTAAAAAATACTACTGGAAAAATCTACAACAGTTAGAATTATACGATAACCAACTAGAAATAATACCTCAATGGGTCTTACTACATTCCCAACTCTGTGACTTAGGACTAGGGTGCAATCAAATCAAAACCATTCCTGAACAAATCAATCAATTAACCAATTTACAAGCTTTTAGTATATTTAGTAATAGACTAGAAACACTCCCCAATACGATTGCAGAATTGGCTCAGCTCCGCACATTCAGTTGGGACAATAACTATTTTGGATATGTCACGCCAACTATTTTTCAATTACCTCTAAAAACTATTGCTGACAACAAGTACTATCGTTCTACTACTGATTTGTCCATCAAAAATGTAGGAACAATAGTCAATGCCATGCATAAGATATTTACTCAAAAAGAGATTGATCCTAAAAGTTCTTCTCTAGTGGCAATTACAGCTCATCTACTCAACCATAATCCTGCCATCCAAGAGGTTGCAATGTCGGACTTATTAGAAACCTATTCCATTGGTACCAAAGATATTAAAGCGTTGGCTCTAATAGAAATTGTGCGACGTTTACAGCCTTTCGAAGAGCAGCAGTTCAATCAGACAAGTGAACTATTGATACTAGGAAAAATAATACAGACCAAGACTGTGATCAAAAATAGTTTAGCTCCTCTAAAAATAAAAGTAACAAACAAAAAAACAGACAATACAACGCATGTTCTACTAGGAAAAAACATCAAAAAAACAGCCGTTCTGATGGATACAAACCTAATTGCAATCAATGAACAGCAATTCAATACATTCATTGACACTCATGCTCCTGCCTATTTAGTAGAAGAATCAGAAAGTAAGGTTCATCATACGGCACAGCTCCAAAATTTATTGGAAAGCTTTGAAGTGGACAATATTAATATCGCTCTCTCCCTAATGAAAAGTGGAGGAGTCCCTAAAGAATTGATGACGCTAATTTTTGCAGTCAACAAATTCAGTACTGATGCTAAAATAGTCCGCCAGAGTAAAAAATTACTCCAACTGAATGCTTCTGATATTTTATTGGAAAAAATGAAAAAGAGATTTATACTCAAAAACAATACTCAGGGCTTCCATCCTATCAATAATTATTTGGACTTTCTGTGCCATGAAACTGAAATAAATAAACTACAGCTGATTAGGCATGCCTTTGATTTCACCAACTATGAATACCCTTATAATAACATTTATGTTAGCACGGTAAAAGAGTTGTCGAATGAGGAAGAACAACAAGCAGGATTAAAATATTTTTGGGATTGTAAGATTAAAAATGGATATACTCGGCTAGAAAGTGGTGATTATGGAGCATTAGAAGCTCTCTACCAAAGAAAAGATGTCTCAGGAATAATTTCCCATCCTGCCAATTTGCTCGTTCCCTATTACCCTATTAGTAACTTAACAAACCTTCATACCCTTACTTTAGATTATGCGAATAGACCACTACCTCTACCAAAAGATTTTGGTCAACTAGCACAACTAGAACAACTTACACTAGTCAATATACTTGATTTCAAACCAGAGGCTTGGCAACAACTCTATCAACTCCCTAAACTCTCTAGCTTGATCGTAGAAACAAATGGAACTCCTATTGCGGCAGGTATATTCCAATTTCCTCAACTCAAAAAACTAAAACTACACGGTTTTAAAGTCCCTTATGACTTTCCTTTGGGCCAATTACAAACACTAGAAGAAATTGTCATTGAGTCAAGAGCTGAGGGAGACGAGTCCCTCCTTTTTGAGCAACTAGATTTGCTCCCTAACCTCAAAAAAGTACAGTTACCACCTAATACGCAGGCAAACTATAACACTTATTTGGCACAAAAAATACACTAAAAATGAAATTCAAATATCTGGGAAATGTTGCTCAAAAAGAACTTCCTTACGAATCCTATGTTGATATCTCTCTAAATGGACAAAATATAGAGCTAGAAGTGCTTTATGAACAATTAGATTTGGATGATCTCAAAATAAAAAAAATGCACCAAGCATTAGAACAACTTGAATCCATAGAGTCTAATAACCGTTCGATACTTCAACAGCTCTATGAAAATATGCCTGAAAGTGAAGTTCGATTTTATATGACAGAAGTACTTGATGACGTGCTTGCTAAACGCAAAATTACGATAACACAGACACGCCTAGAATTACTTCAAGAAGCAGCTCTCTCCAGGGTCATTCTATATCCTAATCCTACCGATTATCTGTTGATGTTCGAATATATTGTACTCCCTCAATACAACCATTATATATTGACAATGAACTATGATACAGACTGTCAATTAATAGACGTAATTATGGAAAGCTAATGCACTTGCTTGGTTGTTAAGTAACCTCTACTCCTCTTCGCTAATGTCTTGCTCAGCTGCGTTGGGTTGAAAAAAAATAGCTTCTTCCTCTTCTTCGGGAGGA
>CAYOJF010000047.1:0-37587 GCA_964404215.1 uncultured Aureispira sp.
GGCTGCTATCAAACCCCAAAAGAGGCTTATTTAATCCAAAATCAATTCATTTTCGCCCAAATCGTTGATTTTGAAGAACTTAATTCTTAAACATGCTCTAATTTTTAGTGGGTTATATCAAAGTCTTCTACGATTTTAGTGAAAAGACTTAGTTCTTGATAGTAATTTTCTATCATATCAAAATCCATGTTGGTATGGAATAAATGTCCTTCTAATAATTCGTAAGGTTCTTGAATAGCTAAATACAAATGACTATTGTAGAAAGAAGCGAGTACCTGTTTACCACTGTTTTCATGATAGCCATTGATCGTATCTAGGAGTTCGGGGGTTAGTATTTCTTTGTAGTGAACGTCTTTGTCCAAATAGACTAAAAACTCCTCATCAAAAGCGGCATTACCGGTATTGGTAAGCTCAAAACCACCATATTTTGTGAATTCTTTCATGACGGGGATGAATCGTTGCCATTCCTCTCTAGGAATCATGACAATTCTACCCTCAAATTTAGTATTGAAATTCGCATGGAAAAAAATACCTTTAAACCATTGTTCTAGTTTTCCCTTGACAATAGAAGTGTGATGAACTTCAAGTTCACACATTTCAAAATAGATCTCCCCAATCTCCCCCATAATATAATCTTCACCTTTATAAATATCAGGTTTAGTCATAGGGAAAATCTTACTCCTCAAAAAAGTATCTTTACTGATATACTCATTGTGATAATACTTCAGCCTAGGATCTATGAAATTTAGTAGAGAACTAACAACTAGGGGTTTGAATTTAGCTCTGAAATTTTGGGCAATGTATTGATAAATACGTAGGAGAATTACCCAAGGTATAAACATAAAGACTGAGAGTGCAAAAATATCTAGAGACACGACATATGCTGTGGCAATGCCCAAGATGACCATTCCTAGAAACAATAGAAATAGCACTTGTTTTCGCTGTTTTTCGAAGACTAACAGCTTACTATGCATATGGTCGTTGTAATATCGTCTAAATGTACCAGTGGATAACAAGGCGTATAATATTTTGAGCGTGTTATAGAGGCTGAAATAGCTACTTAAGTGAAATTAGATGTCAATATTGATCAAGAAGGACTATTTTTTGATGCAATACTTGTATGAAAACACACTTAAACATTCATATGAAAGTACAAAAAATACTCCTATTTTCATTGCTAATCCTTTTTACTGTATGCAATATAAACAAATCCCTGGCACAAACTAATATCTTATTTGAAGAGAATTTTGAGGATAACTATTTACACTGGATGACTGGAAATACAGCAGAATATAGTGCTGTGGTTAAGAATGGGTATTATGAAATAGTGCAGAAGCAAAATGGCGTTCGCTACTTTTGGCAATCCATACCCATCCACTCTGATACAGCTTATCGGATAGAGGCGTTAATAGACCCCGAACTAGGAGAGCAGGATATATATGGTCTGCTATGGGGAGTAGATGATGTTCATAATTACAATGCTTTTTTAGTGGGGAAGAATGGAGAAGTTTCTGTCGTGACTTGTAGAAAAGGAAATTTTGAAACTATTGTAGATTGGACCAAAAAAGTAGATCATGAGGTCAATAAACCTCATCAACTTGAAATCCATCATCAAGAAGGGGAATTAGACTTTTGGTTAGATAAAGAAAAAGTAGTGACGACAAAATCTCTTTCTTTTGAAGGTGGTTTTGTAGGATTTATCCTACTCGGTCAGTCTGCTGCTAAAGTAGATTATCTGCGGGTGTATCAGAATAGAACCATTCATCTCATTGAAGATGCTCAGAAGGGGTTTCAGAAAAAAAACATTGGTGAAAATGTGAATTCCATTTATGAGGAACTTCACCCTGTAGTAGCACCTGATGGACAGACACTCTATGTGACCAGAAAGGGACATCCTGATAATATAGGGCGATTGAAGAAAGATGATGCATGGGTAAGTTATAGGCAAAAAGATGGGACATGGGGTAAAGTCGAACGACTAGGTGTTCCGATCAATAATGAAGAAAACAATCAAGTGATTTCGATTTCGCCAGATAATAATACCTTGTTATTAGGAGGCAGTAGTGGAGCAAAAGGGGGAGGTATTTCTATGGTTCATCGCCAAGCAGATGGAACATGGGGAACACCAGAAGAAATTATAATTGATAATTTTTACACTCAAAATTCGGTGGGGAGTATACACCTTTCGGCAAGTAAAAATATTCTATTAACCTCATTGGAGCGAAAGGATACTAAAGGTCACTTAGATTTGTATGTGAGTTTCAGAAAATCTAATGGGAATTTTTCAGAACCCCAAAATCTTGGAGCTGTAGTCAATACAGCTTACGAAGATGGCACTCCTTTTCTGGCGGCAGATGGTAAGACACTGTATTTCTGTTCAGCAGGACATGGAGGATATGGAGCAACAGATATTTTTATGACAAAGCGTTTGGATGATACTTGGACCAACTGGACATTGCCATTGAACTTGGGCCCTGAAATTAATACTAGGTATTGGGAAGGACACTACACCATGACGGCAGAAGGCAATAGTGCGTATTTGGTATCTAGTCAAGGAGAAGGACATATCGGAAGAGATGATATTTATAAAGTAACACCCCTTTATCTGCTCGTTCAGAACCCATTTTATTAGTAAAGGGAAAGGTGCTAGATGCCCAAACTAAACTTCCTTTACAGTCTCGTATTCAGTATTATGAAGAAGGGGCAACTGAGAAGGAGACCGGTAGTGCTTTATCTAATAAGCAGAAAGGTAACTATCAAATGGTATTGCCAGGAGACCATACGTATCGTTTTTTGACTTTCAAGGAGGGATACTACCCAGCGTATAAATTATTAGAAGTAGGTCCAATAGAGGAATATACAGAACTGATACAAGACATTTATTTGTATCCAATAGAAGAGGGGACGAAAATTCCCTTGCATCAGTTGATTTTCGAATCAGGAGAATCTAGTTTAGATGAAGAGCAGCAGGAGGAATTGAATCGAGTTATTATTTTTATGAAAAAATATCCGTTGATGGAGATTGCTTTAGAACATCAAGAGGAAGATAGACTGACTATGATCCAAAATTATTTGGAAGATAAGGGAGTGGCACGAAAGCGAGTGAAAACTCAATTGGGAGAAGAGGAAGGGACTACATTTACAATCACCAATTTAGAGGTAATAGATAAGACGGTTCAGCGAGTTGGTGATTTTGATGAATCAATTCGTGTTAGTACCCTACGCAATGGTCAGATATTTAGATTAGGGCATTTGCATTATGAGGCAGACTCGACTACTATTTTTGGATCTTCCGCTCAAGAGCTGCTACAATTAGTGGCATTTCTCCAAAAAAATAAAAGTATACAATTAGAGATTGGTGGACATACTAATAGTTTACCCTCTGCCACTTATTGTGATAGTTTGTCTACTTTACGAGCACGCAAGGCAGTGGATTTTTTGATCGAAAATGGAGTAGATGAAAACCGATTGAGCTATAAAGGATATGGTAAACAACAGCCGATTGCAACAAATGAAACCATTGCTGGAAGAAAGCAAAATCAGCGGATAGAAATAAAGATAACACATACAGGGAAAAAATCACAGATTAATGTAAGTGGTGTCTCTACTTACAAAATTGTTCCGATAGAGGAACCTGTAGAGACAAGAGAAAATCATTAATAACCTCTAATAATAAGAAAGGAGACTACTAAACTAATAGTAGCCTCCTCATACATTACGACCCAAAAAGCAATGTATCTTATTAATTGGGTAAATTAGGGTTACATTTTTTATTTAAATTTACCTTCTAAGACCGTAACGTGACTAAGTACTAAAATGTATGCTGTTGTTCTGCAATTATTTTTACTTTTTTATTCATTGCTTCAAATCCCGCTTTGGTATTTGTCTCTAGTTTGGAGGCAAATAGCCTTACCAATAGACCACTGAACTGCTCTGTATGGTGAAAAATAGTAGAACCATCAGTTTGTGCCTCTAATCTAAAATTATGTTGCCCATCAAAAAGTCCTTTGATAAATAGTTTTCCTACCCAACTCAACTGTTTGTTTGGAACATACGTGATGATAGTGGGTTTGAATTGCATGTTATCAATGTTAACTTGGATAGAAGCCCCTTGAGCTACCGTGCCATTTATCTCTTTGATGAATGGATTCCAATTAGGATATTTTTCAAAATCTGTTAGTACTTTCCAAACCGTAGAAGGAGTGGCATTGATATGAATACTGGTTTTGATTTCCTTGTGCATATTACTAGGTGTTGAATTGTAAAATATAATTTTTACAAAACTAGTGCAATACCAAAGGAGTTGACTTGATCTAAATCAAGAAGTTTTTCTTTTACGAATTCTACTCAGTGTTTCTGGACTCATGTGTAGCATAGAGGCTATATATTGTAGTGGAACAGCATTGAAAAGATCAGGGTCTTGTTCAAATAGATGGTCGTATCTTTCTTCAGCAGAGAGTGAAAGCAGTTGAAAAATTCGATTTTCTAACGAGATAAAACATTTGGCTATAAAGCGTTTTTCTAAGGCTTCCCATTGAGGAATAAGCTGACCAATTTTTTGGTAGTTGGAGTTGCTAATCGTATGTAGTTGGCAGTCAGATAGAGCTTCAATATTCCAGCGAATAGGAGTGTCAAATACCAGACTAGATAAGTCACCCAAAAAGCCACCAGGAGTAGCAATCCATTGTGTGATTTCTTTTTGACTGTTTTGATCGTAAGCAGAAAAACGCAAATAACCAGTTTTGACAAAAGATAAAGGACTATTATAAGTATCTTTTTTGATCCAGAAGGCTCCCTTTTTTATAGATTGATCTTGGAATAAAACAGCAATTTTATTCACTTCTTGCGAGGCTATTTCGAAATAGGTATGAATATACTCTTGAAGTTGCATGTTATTAACTGTTTTGAGTGAGATAAGTCATCACTTTTTTCCAGTTTTCGAAAGGAGCCTGTCCGAACAATAGTTGTTCTCCTTCGAATTCTGGATAGGGATAATCATCAATTAAAAAATCTCCCTTGAGCAACCCTTTTCGTTTGCAGATAATCAAATCACGTGTAATTTCTAAGCCCAAATGTTTTTCGACCCACACTCTTTTTTCAGTATAGCAAAGCGGATTTAGATGAGAAGGAGCTGTCAAAATATAGACCTCGAAAGACTGGCGTAACTGATGATAGCTTTCAATAGCATTAGGCAAAGGCTCTAGATTAGCAAAGAAACCATATTGTGCCTGTGGGTATTGTGTTTCTGGCTCTTTTTCTCGTGCTAGGCGATAGCTTTTGCTATAGTTGCACAAGGTATTGTCCATATCAATATAAATTCGTTTTTTCATTTCTCTTCCTTTTTAGCGTTCACAAAATAGTTGATTACCTACAAAAAGCCCTATTTTGAAGCTTAATAATAACTATTCGTTGTCGTATACATTTTTAGAATATCATCTTTATTATGTCAATTATCGTCCTTGTATTACTAGTTGTTTGTTTTTTAGTAGCTCCCTATTATTTGGCTAAATTTTTCCAACGAATCAAATTAAGGTCGCTTTTAAGCGATGTGGTAATTTGTTTTGGTTTTGGGATTTTGTTGGGGAATACCAAACAGTGGTGGTTACCCTCTGTAGTGGACGAACAGTCTACGCTTACCGTAGCAGAGGCTTGTGTAGGAGGTTCTGTTTTATTGGCTATCCCAATGCTATTGATGACTAGTGATATTAGAGCCTTCACTAAGTATGCTCCTCAGTTGACATTGTCTTTTTTGATGGGGGTAATAGGGGTTTTGTTATCAGGTGTTTTGGCGGCTTTATGGTGGCCAGATTTGGCACTATTGCCACAGACTGTTGGTATCTTGACAGGTGTTTATATTGGAGGAAGCCCTAATATGGTGGCGATCAAGTATGCTACAGATGCTCCCGAATCCTTATTTTTGATATTGACGGCGACAGATATTTTCTGTGGAGGTATTTATTTTTTCATCCTCACGGCTATAGGGACAAAAATATGGGGAGTATTATTGCCCAAATTCCAACCAGAAAAATCAACAGACACCCTTTCTGAAGAAATGCCTAATCACACGATAGAGAAACCATTGGAGATCTCTTTTTCATTAGAAATTGGGCAATCTTTACTATTGGCTATTGTTTGCGTTTTATTGGGTGTAGGAGCCGGATTATTGTTTTTAGATGCTTCTGGAAATCTAAATCAATTGGTATTGATTGTGGTTTTAACTTTAGCAGGCACACTTTTTTCTTTTTATGATAAAATAAGAAATATGAAAGGTGTTTATGAGTTTGCTCAGTATTTATTGCTTATTTTTGCTGTAGCAATTGGCTTTATGGCTGATTTTTCGTCTTTTCTGGAAAAGGGTGGGGACTACACTTTATTCAATGCCATCATGGTAGTGATTATGGTAGTGATTCATTTTATAGGTGCTAAATTATTTGGTATCGATAGAGATACGTTTGTAGTGACCTCTACGGCGTGCATTTATGGTCCCCCATTTATAGGACCTATTTGTAAGGTGTTAGATAATAAACAACTGGTGGGAGCAGGGATGGCATTAGGTGTATTGGGATTAGTCATTGGCAATTATCTAGGGATACTAATGTGTTATGTGATTGAAATATTAATAGTATAATAGATGGAAATAATTATTGGTATTGTAATTGGCATCATCGTAGCTATGGGAGTAGGTTATTGGTCTGTAAAGAAGAATGAAGTTCTACTACCAATAGGAGAAGAAGTAGACGCCGTAGCAGAGTGGAAAACCTTAGTATACCCTGTTAGGCAGCAATTAAGTAATGCTTTGTTTGATTGTGAACAGGAACTGAAGCAATGTAAGCAACAACTGTTGCGCTGTTGGGGAAATCAACTGGACTTGATTGCTGGAGTAGGAAATGTTTCTCACATAGAAGTGAAAGGTAAACCGCTATTTTTTGAATATAATAATACACTAAACGGGGAACGCTTTTTTTATTATGATCGAGATTTGAGTCCTTCTACGACTTCGGAGGAGAGATTAGAAATAAAAACTCTTTTGGAGCAATACCAAACACGTATAGAATTATTGCAAACACAACAGCAACTATTCGAAAGTTTGATTGAGTCTCATCAGCAGAACTTAGAAACAATAGAACACCCTGAAAGGATAAATTTGACAACAGCAAAATTAGAAAAGCACCAACAATACTTGCACCAACAAAATACGGTGAATGAAGTCGAAGAGAGAGCAATTTATAATGAAATATTGTTGGAACAAATAGCAGAAGAAGTACAATACCAGATTGATGTGGTAGAACAATACAATGATTTGAAAGCAAATTATACAGAAGACGCTCCCTTGTCAAAAGACAAGATTGATTTTAGGACAAAAATCGAAGCGATCATTACACGTGTAGAAGATAAACACCCCAAAAGATAGCGAAGGCTATCTTTTTATAACCAATAATATTCCTATTGATCATACCAATACCAAGATTATGCAAAAGTTCATTTTTACTTTTTTCATTAGCACTTTTCTTTGTTTTAATACAGCTCTTGTTCAGGCACAGCCCAATCAAGAAATTAGTATCAAAGAGGTACTTAAGGGGGCTATGGAACAGCAAGTACTTTCCCAACAAATTGCAAAGATTTATTTTGCTCTTTTTGATAATGTATCAGAGCCTACTTACTATGTCGAAAGGGATAAAGCCATCAGTGATTTTGAGCAAAATTTAGCAAAAATGAAACTACTAATTCCTAACAATCGTGTAAGAGAAAGCCTAAAAAAGTTAGAATCAAGTTGGGATGCCTATAAAAAGATAGCGGCTTGGTCTATCAATAAAGAAGGAGCTGAATCTTTGTTGGAGCAGGTTGGTAATATGGAATTGAGGTCAAAAGAGACATTGCAAGAATATGAGCGATATGCCCAAGAAACAGGGGATGTATATCAGACAGGAGAACTATCAAAAGTTATTGAGAGTATCAAAAGAGTCGCTAACCAAAAGACGCTCACATACCAATTGACTTATACTTTTATTGCAATGAAACATGAAATTGGTATCCCTGTATTACTTAAAAAACAACTGGAAGAATACTCTAATGCCTACGATTTTGTTTTGTATGATTTGTCCGCAGAAGAGGTGAACTCAAAAAAAATAAATAATGCTATTGTTATCTTGCAGCAGCAGTGGGGAACGTTAAGCGGGTATTTTAAAAATATGAAAGAAGATGCCCCAGATACGGAGGCTATACTAAAAGTAACAACAGACATAAATCTTGCCTCAGATGCTTTATTTGAACTATATAGAGAGCTTGGTCGTAAGTTAGCTATTAGTGAAACAATTAATACCGTTTCTTATCAGGGAATGCTTTCTCAGCGTATTGCGAAGAGTTATGTTGCTATTGCCAATAATCACCAGACAGCTAAGTATAAGCGAGAAATTAATATTAGTGTCAATGAATTTGAAGCACGGATGACTGCTTTAATAAAGGCAGCAGCAAATGAGCCAATCAAAAGAAATCTTCAGGTGATGCAAACGATGTGGAAAAATTATAAAAAAATGACCACGAACTGGACAAATATAGATGGAGTAACGGCAGGAAAAGTATTAGAAAAGAGTTTTGTTATTATGGCGACCTGTGATCAAGTAGCTCAGGCGGTCGAAAATTATGCATTGACTATTCCTGAATATAAAAAATTTGCTAGTCAAGAAAATAACATGACTACATTAGTCAAAACTATTGGTAAGCAGCGGATGTATACACAGCAAATTGCTATTTACTTTATGTTCTGTGCGGTAGGGCAGGATACAGATATTTCCCGTCAGCGATTGAAAGGGACCGTAGCCAGCTACGAGAAAGGGATTGATTTACTAGTCAAGTCTGCTATTAGTGCAAATGATGCTACCATTAGTTATGAATTAGGTCTAGCAGCTAAAGATTGGAAAACCATTCAAGGTTTGTGGGAAACCACCAAAAAGGATGATATTCCATTTTTATTAGAGGTGACCGAAAAATTAGTAAATAGATTGGATGTCGTATCTAACCTGTTGGAGGCTAAAATGGATCAATTGTTAATTGGTCAACAAGCTGCGACTAATAAACCTTAATTTGAAATCTACTCATACCGAGATGGTAAAGGCACAAAAAATTAGTCTTCTAGGCAAGAAATTAACCAAGCCTTTTCGAGTACTTTTTGAGTAGAGATAATTTGTTTACGCAACTTTTGGCGACCTTCCTTGTCAAAAGGAGCAATATGGATGATCTTTTGGATCATTCGAATGAAATTTTTGTAAATATCCCTATGATAGGCAAGAATTTCTTTCCGTCGCAAAAATACAGTGAAGCTACTTACATGAGCTTCGAGTACTTCTAATTCATCTAGATGATAGTAGACTTTAGTCAATAGTACCTTGGCATCCAAGGTAATGAATAGCTCTTTATAATCTACCTGTTGAAGCTTATCGAGCGATTTTTGGTATTTTCCTTCAGCGAAGTAGAGCATCGCATAAGCATTATTAATATAAGTATTGTGATGTTGTATATCCACCAGTTTTTTATAAGTCTCTATGAAATTTTGTGTCCAGTCTAGTTTATTGAGTTTGAGTGCTAGTTTTGTGATATTGTTGAACTTAAAAGGGTTTAGTTGTTCATTTTCCAATAAAATACCAAGATCTAGCCCTGCCTCATAAAAACTAAATAATTCTTCTAAATAATGTTCCTGACCTAAATTCGCTTTGCGAACACAATAGTTTAGTGCTAGAGTATAAATATCTCGTAATTCTGTCGATTCGAATGCTTGGTGTGCTTCTAGGAAGACTTGCTTAAACTGTTTGAAATAGTGCTCAGTAGTAGGTCTTGTAACGGCTTGATAATAATAGTAATATAGAGCAATAGAAGGATGGTTGCTCAAGAGGGTAGGGTGACTATCAATATAGGGTAAAATGGTCTCCAATAAACCAAAATCATACTGTTGCTTATAAACCGCTTGATGAGCTAATAGTTGGCAGGCATCTTTTAGTTTTTGTACCAGAAAAGTTAAATCCAATTTACTACTCACTTCTTGTAGGTTTTTGGCAGTAGTTCGTTGTTGAGCAGCCAAAAAATGATATTGCTCCATTTCTATTTCAAACGATTGTTGATAATAGTCAAAATCTCTTAAAGGGTTTTTTTTCTGTTGTTTCTGGGCTAGTTTTAAAGTCTGTTGAAAATGTTTGGACAGTCCTAACTGTCGATATTCCTGCAATAAGGCAATCGTATTTTGAGTAGGATTATTAGTTTTGTTCTCTAGGATTAGGAACTGTTCGATTGCTTTGAGCAAAAAGGACATCGTATAATCTAACCTGTCGGTGTCAAATTCAATTGTATTGCCAAATACTTTCTTAAATGCCTTTTCTTTTCGTAGGGCAACCCTATTATCCAAAGGGGTCTTGTAGAGTAGTTCAAACAATGCAGTAACATCTTCTCTTTTATTGAAAAAAGGAGAAGCAACAAACCTAGATAATCCTCGGAGTTGTGCTTTAGAGAGAGAATAGAAAACTTCTATTAATTTACTTTTGTACATTTTTTATTGGGAAAATAGTCTTGTAATACTGTTAAATAAAACTTATTGTAGTTTTTTGCATTGGCAAAAGCAAGTTTTTGTCTTTTTTTTTAGACAATTGATAGAATATATTTGTAAGGTAATTAAAAAGCATTTGTTGCTTGCAATCAAAACAAGTTTGGTTGTTTAATAACTTTGGTTAGGATTGTATATCCTAAGATACAGAATTTAATATTGGTTTTGGTACCAATATGAGGAATTGAAGCAATAAATAAAGTTGGGGAACGAAAAAAATGCTTCAATTCCTCTTTTTGAATATAAACTACCCTCTAAGACTACAGTAGTACGATTTTTGAGTAATGCTTAATAATTGCTTCCAACAACTAATTACCCAAACTATTGTATATAGAATATAATACACAACACCTATGAGAAAAACTATACCATATATTTATACTTGCCTGATACTGATGCTTTTGTTGCAGACAACATTACTTGTCGCTCAAAAGCCTAATAATACTGCTACTAACTCTACTGGACAACAAACAACGGGCAACTCACAATTAGGAACTCAAAGTAAAGGCCTATACAGTGCAGTAAGTTCTAATCGCATCCAAACTTCTAAGCAACTATCAGATGTTAGTGTAGGCGGTGATGCTGGAGCCAATGGTAGTAATCCATCTACTACATTGAGTACCTGTCCATTGATGTACGTTAATGTAGATATACTATATTTACAAAGTTGTGTTAGCACACCTACACGAATATCTTACTGTAACCACGGAACAGCTACTGCCACTAATGTATATATTGAAGTTACTTTAGATAGTGTCCTAACTTTGGACTCGGCTACTGTTAGCTATACGAGTCTTGGAGCGAATCAATACCGTTTTGATGTAGGAACTGTTGTAGATAGTACTTGTGGCGGATTTGATATTTTTGCAACAACAGACTGTGACACCAATCTATTAAATCAAACCTATTGTGTAGAAGCCAAAATTTATCCAGATACGATTTGTTCGGATGTTTGGAATCATTACGTATTGACTTCTGATGCGACTTGTTTTGGCGATTCTATTTTATTCGAATTAAAAAATCATGGATCAACAGTATCTTATGGTAGCCAAGTTAGGTTCATCATTATAGATGACCACTTATTGATTAATGGGCAGCATACTATTCTGAAACAAGGAGCGGTACAACTGATGAGTGGGGAAAGTAAATTTCTATCTTTGGATCGTATCACGGCAGGCGGACAGTATCGTCTAGAAATATTAGATGCGAATGATGATTTGATTAGTAGTACTTCTATTAGTAATTGTCAAAGTGCTAACACAAGCCAAGCTATTATCTATAATAATACGACACAGCAATTTTGGAATGGCAGTAGTGTTCCTTCTGTAGACAAAGGGTGTTCTATTAATGGAATTGTTCCATCTACTTCTATGGCCGGTGGAGCAGCGGGTAGTCCGACGGAGTCGATTGTAGCAGATGTTGATCATCAAGGAATCGAAGAAGTAAATGAGGATCAAAAAATGGAGGTGAGAGGAATACGTACTTTTCCTAATCCATTTACCGATTACACTACTATTGTGGTAGACGGAGATTTCCCTGCTGTAAAACAATTAGATTTATTTGTGTACGATGTAGCAGGGCGTCAAGTTGCTTTCAAACAAGTTCAGAATCAGACTACAATTGAGTTAGAACGAGGAAACTTAAAAACAGGTATTTATCTGTTCCGTTTGGAAGTAGAATCACAATTGGTTGGTACAGGAAAACTGATCGTACAATAATTTCTCATTTTTTAAACAGCTTCAACAAAAAGCCCCACTCGTTTCATTAGAAGCGAGTGGGGCTTTCTATTATACCTTTCAAAATTATAAGCTATTCATAAATAGCCAGTACATGAGTATAAGTACAAGACCGATACCAATGATAGAGTAAAGAGCTAAGTTCTTAATTTGAGCGGTATCTTCTTCTGTTGGAACTACTTCCTCTTGTAGTACCTCTTGAGGTCTATTTTGCTCTAGTTGAGCTTTACGTTCTTTTTTACTTAGTTTGCGTTCATGTGAGCTCACATGTGGTTTATATTGTTTTCTAGACATAGTATTTTGTATTATAATATCTCCAAAGCAATAAGAAGTATTGCTTCTCTAATAATTTTTTAGTGTATAGATAGATGTACTATCTTCATCCAAACAAATATACAATAGTTCTACTATTTTGACAATTTTATATTCAAGTTGTTTAAAAATAGGCTTTTTGAGCAATTTTTAGGAAGATGTGATCGTAAGCAGATTCAAAAAAAGAGGGCGAATATATTTTTAGGCTCTAAAATATATGAGGTGTCACACGGAAATTATAATAAGTTATATGTAACTTAATCATTCAAAGTAAAACACAAAATTAGGATATGCAAAAGAAAGTATTACGATTAGGTTTCATAATGGGAGGAGGAGTATCCTTGGGTACTTTTTCGGGGGCGGCATTATCGGAAGCGATCAAGCAGCAGCTAGTATATGGGCAATATGATACAGGGAAGCAGACAGAACAAGGGGAGCCTATTTTTGCTCCTTACGATCGTGTAGAGTTGGATGTATTTAGTGGAGCAAGTGCAGGAGCAATTTCATTGGCAGTAATGATACGAGTATTGTGTAATCCTAGAGACAAATATCAGTTTTTGGGTTACCAAAGTTACCTTGAAATGAGGGCATCGTTGGAAGATAAAATACAAAAACAATTTGCGGACAAAGCAATAGAAATAAAGCATCAATTTCCTAAAAAATATGAGCAATTGTTAGCGGCTCAAACTGTTCAAGATTTTCAAGAGCAAATTTGGGCAAAGGAAGTAGATGTAGAACGTTTTTTAGGAGTAGGGGCATATCACAAGGATTTGACAGATAATCCAAGTTTCTTAGATAGAAATATTATTGACGAACTAGGCAATCGAATTTTTCCATTTGAGTCCTCGAATGACCCTTTAGAATATAAAACCTTATTAGGTAATCGTGTTTTGTTTGGCTGTACTCTTGCAAATCTAAGCCACACTCTACGCTCTAATCGTGGTACAAAAATAGGTGGAAAGTCTTCCTCTATTTTAAAAGCATTGAATGATAGTTCGGTTGATCGAATCCATAGTGAATTACGTGTGTTTGATTTGAATTTTGGGACTATTGACCCTAATGAGGGGCGTTATTATCCACTCAAGTGGGTACAGTTTCATCAATCAGACGCGGCAAAGATGAAACAAGAGGATAGTCAGAACAATCACTACGAAAAAACGATCCATAGCCTTACGGACAATAGTGCTTGGCAAATGGTAGCAGCTACCGCTATTGCTTCAGGAGCATTTCCTTTTGCTTTTGAGCCCGTAGTACTCAATCGCTTTGAACATGAATTTGGAGCTGATTGGGCGACAGAATTGAAAGGGAAAACAAGCCATCCATTTACGTATATAGATGGAGGCATTTTTAACAACGAACCCATAAAAGATGCGATGCAATTGGCCTCGTATATAGATACGGTACAGTCAGAACAAAATTTTGATCGACAATTGATATTTGTAGATCCTAATGTGACGGAACTAGAAAGTCAATTTAGAATTGCTGCCCACGAAAAATTAAATATTGGTCGCTCAGTATTGTCAGGACAATCTAAAGTGACTAAGAAACCAACTTTACTGCGATTAGCCAGCAAGCTGTCGCACGTTTTAAGTGCTTTATTGAATGAAGCTCAGAGCGTAGAAGTAGGACGAGTGACAGAAGTGATGGCTCAGTTTGAGCGACGTCAATCTTTACGGAAACTATTTAGAAGTACGATCAAGGGAACTCCTTCTGATGTGGAGATTATTGCCACACGCAATCAGATTATACAGGCATTAGAGGAAAAACGGAATCAACTCAGTTTGCCTGCTAATATTCTTCAGATTCAACATGAATTTATTCGTATTTGCAAAGAAGAAAAGGATTTTTTGGGGGCGAAACTACCACTAGGAGATGAGCGAAAGTTAGTCGATCAGATTAATGAATTTGTTTATGTGCCAACACCATCACAAGTCGCCAATATAGAAAGTTGGATGTTTGTTCTAACTTGTCTTTCGTTGGATGTAGCTATGGGGTTAGTGGCAAAACAGACTGCAAGCACCTTGATACCTATTGCTCCTTTTGATTTTTATAGTACTGGAGAAGAGTATACACTGCTACAATTGCCAGGAGGTAGTATGGCTGGTTTCGCTGGCTTTGCTTCCTATGCTGCTAGTGCTTATGAAGTAAGTTATGGTAAATATTGTGCTGCTCGCATTTTGCAGGAGTTATCCTTAACAGCTGTTCACAATCAAGCTTTACCTTGCCCTCCTCCATTTGATTACAAAGAATTTGATGAAAAACTGAAAGGTAATTTACAAGGAGCCATCTTGAAAAGGGTCAAAGAGATGTTGCCTCCAAGTATGTCTACAGTTATGCCATTTTTAGAGGGATATTTAAGTGATAATGTCCATCAGTTTGTATCCAAAAATATAACGGATCATAGCCCTGTAAGCTCTTTTGAATTTCGTATTCAGGTTCCCAATGATGTATTGGCACTAAGAGGATTTTATGAAGATGGACGTCACCACAGCCGTAAGAATATACAGCCGATTTATTTGGATGGGGAATATTTTATGATTACTAAATTGCAGTATGATTTTAATAAAAATGAATGGTTAGGAGATCATACGAATTTTATGCAAAACTTGTATATCGATAAAGAGAAACTATTTGAAGACGTGCCTAAGTTGAGTATCGAATTACCAGCTATGTCCAAAGAAAATGAGGCCTATTTGTCTCCCAATCCCGTGTTTAGGCTAGATGCTCGTCCGAGTTTAGCAATGGGAACTTATGCTGAACTAAACGCTAAACATTGGGAATATCTTTCTGATGTTGAGCCATTGGATCAGCATTTATGGACCGAGTAGACGATGAGGGGGGAGGTTATAATTTTCCTGCATCTAGCAACATTTTAGTTTTGTAGAGGGCAATGACAGAAAGACTATCGGTAATAGCACCGCTATGACACATTTCTACCGCTTCCTCTAGAGATACTTTGCGTACAGCAAGTTCTTCGGTCTCCTCTGGAGTAGCGAGTCCTGTAGATATCCCCCTAGCTACAAAAGCAAAACCATATTCATCTGTAACAGAGTTGGAGGTATGCATTTTGAGGATTTCTATCCATTCAGTAGCCTCTAATCCTGTTTCTTCTTGCAATTCTCGCTTAGCGGTTTCTAAGGGACTTTCTTGCCCAATAGGAGAGCCACCTTCAGGTATTTCCCAACTGTATTCATTGAGAGCATAGCGGTATTGTCCGACTAGCCAAGTGTGGTTGTTTTCGTCGAGAGGGACAATGCCAACAGCTATATTTTTGAAGTGGACAATCCCATAGATTCCTTTTCCACCATTGGGATTGATGACTTGATTTTCGGTGACTGTGATCCAAGGGTTATCATATTGTTGTTGGCTACTAAGCGTTTGCCAAGGATTTTTTTCTTCTGTATTCATACATGATATGTTCTAAAGATTAAATGAAGTTACTTCTTTCGATTGACCTGCCTGAATAGGGTGGAGGTGTGTATTCCCAATTCGGACTCGAACCAGTCGTAAGGTTGGAAAACCCACAACGGCTGTCATTTTTCGTACTTGTCTAAATTTTCCTTCACAAATAGTAATCGTAATCCAACTAGTCGGTCCATGACGAGCATCTCGCACTTTCATTTTAGGCGAAATCGGAATCATAGGATCTTTTTCCAGAAAATCAACTTGTGCAGGTAAGGTTTGGTATTGTTTGCTTCGGGTACTAATTTTTACACCTGATCGGAGTTGTTGGATGGCTTCTTTAGTAATGATGCCATCTACCTGTACCCAGTATTCTTTTTCTACTTTCTGACTCCTAACGAGTTCACTTACTTTTCCATCGGTTGTGAGCAAAATAAGTCCTTCTGAATTTTCGTCTAGTCGCCCAATCGCCATGGTTTCGATCGGGAAATCTCCAAGCTCGCCCAACAAACGTTTATTTTTTCGCTTGTTCTGATTATTAATAAATTGAGAAAGGTAACCATAAGGTTTGTGTAAGATAAAATGACGGTGCATAAAGACAAAAAAGTTGTTGTTTACGAATGTAAACAACAACTTTATATTTTTCAATTCTGAAAGGAATAAATGTAAAGTTTATCCTTCGTAATTTTCGGTATAGTCTATATATTTCTTGACTTCTTCCTTAACGACAGGAGCCAGTATCAACAGCCCAATAATATTCGGGAACACCATCGCAAAGATCATAGCATCAGAGAAACCAATAACAGATCCTAAACTAGCGGCAGAACCAATCACAACAAATAAACAGAAGAGTATTTTGTAGACCAAATCAGCTATTTGACTTTTCCCAAATAGGTATTTCCACGCCTGAAGTCCATAGTAAGACCAAGAAAGCATAGTCGAAAAGGCAAATAATACAACTGCTAGTGTCAATACATAAGAAGAACCAGGAATCGTACTTTCGAATGCAATAGAAGTAACACCTACTCCATCAGGTACCTCAGAACCATAAGTAATGAATCCACCATCAATATTAGTGATAATAAGAACGAGTGCAGTCATCGTACAAATAACAACGGTATCAATCAATGGCTCTAAAAGAGCAACCATACCTTCTGAGGCTGGATGAGAGGTACGTACGGCAGAGTGAGCAATAGCAGCAGAACCAACACCAGCTTCATTAGAGAAAGCCGCACGTTTGAATCCCTGTATCAATACTCCAATAATACCACCAAGAGCAGCAGATGGAGCAAAAGCACCTTCGAAGATTAATCCAAAGGCAGTAGGAATCGCACTGATATTCATCGCTAAAATCACTAGAGCAGCCCCAACATAAAGTACTGCCATAAAAGGAACTACTTTTTCGGTAACTTGACCAATTCTTTTGATACCACCAATGATGACGACTCCAACTAGAACAGCAATGACAACGCCAAATATTGTTTTAGCACTCATAGGAATAGCAGCAGCGTCTCCATAAACCATCATTAAGAATTGGCTGGCAGCTTGATTGGCTTGGAACATATTTCCACCACCAAAAGAACCTCCAATACACATGATCGCAAAGAATACGGCGAAGATAGTACCTAAAACTCCAAGTCCTTTTTCTTCTAAACCTTTTTTGAGATAATACATAGGTCCTCCATGTACCGTTCCATCTGCATCTACTTCACGATATTTGACCCCTAAGGTACATTCTACAAATTTGGAAGACATTCCTAACAAACCAGCTAAAATCATCCAGAAGGTTGCTCCAGGTCCACCAATCGATAGTGCCACGGCTACACCAGCAATATTACCAAGACCAACGGTGGCTGACAATGCAGCCGTTAGTGCTTGAAATGGCGTTACCTCACCTTCAGCACTTTCATCTCGTATGGTATCAGGGGCATCATCCAGAATATCCATTCTAGAGTTATCGTTGACTGTGATTTTTTCTTGAATCGCATCGGGATTGTAATAATCTCCTCGTACGGTCTTGAAGGCAAGTCCTAAATAACGGAAGTTAGGAAACTTAAAATATAAAGTAAATATAATAGCTCCTGTAATGAGTACAATCAATACAATTGGCAACTTCAACCCTCCATCTAGTTTGATGGAATAGAAAATGATGCTTTGTACATAATTGGAAAAAGGAGTAAAAGCTTCATCAATTTTCTGATCAATACCTTTAGGCGTACCAGTTTCTTGGCAAAATGCCAAGATTGGGGTTAATAATGTAAATAAAAATAGTAAAAAGCGATTTTTCATAATATAGTAATATCGTTAATTTATGATTTTTCGTCATGGTAATGAATGGAGTAAATAAACAAAAAAATCCATTACCTTATTTGAATGTAGATTCCCAAGATAACAAAAATGCCAAACTTATAGAAATAATAAGTTTGGCATTCCGATATAGTAGATACCCTATAATAGGGCATCTTATTATTTACCCACAAAGTTAGCTTTTCTTTTTTCGACAAAAGCACTTGCTCCTTCTTTGAAATCTTCCGTTTTCACTGTTTCGGCAAATTTCATAATTTCCTGAGCGAAGCCATTAGTCGTATTGTCAAAATAAGCATTGACACTCTCAATTACTTTTGCAATTGCAATTGGAGCTTTTGTAGCTATTTTTTGGAGAACAGCAGTTGCTTTTTCTACTTCTTCGCCGTGTGGTACCACATGTGTTACCAATCCCCAGTCCAATGCTTTATTAGCATCAATCATATCGGCTGTCATGAGTAGTTCTAGAGCACGACCTTTTCCAATGTATTGAATCAGGCGTTGTGTACCCCCATAACCTGGGATTAAACCTAAGTTGACTTCTGGCTGCCCAAATTTAGCACGTTCGCTGGCTACTCGTACATGACAAGCCATCGCTAGTTCGCAACCACCACCTAGAGCATAGCCACTAACAGCAGCAACGACAGGCACATGAAAACGCTCTATTAGGAAGAAAATATCCTGTCCCTTTTGAGCTAAGTCCATACCTCCTTGTGCATCCAAACCATTAAATTCAGTAATATCTGCTCCTGCTACAAAGGCTTTGCCTCCAGCACCAGTTAATACTACTCCACGTAGATTTTCTAGTTGTAGTGCATCTACCGAAAAAAGCTGACGTAAATCATTTAGCAAAGCACTGTTTAGTGCATTAAGAGCTTTTGGTCTATTCAGTGTGACCAATAGGATTCCATCCTTGTATTCGGTCAATAAGTTATCGTAAGTCATTATATTTTATTTGTCGTTTTACAATTAGAAAGCAAATCTATTAATTATTACCTAATTAATAAAAATTATCGCATCAAATACATTTTACCAAAACCTTGACGGAACATATAATCGTTTCGAGTGCTGTATTGTTCTAAGCTTTTTCCATCTTTCTGTGTAATCACACGATACAAATAGACGCCATTAGCTAATTGATCTCCAAATTCATCTTTACCATCCCAAGCGTAGCTTGTACGATTTACCCCAATACGGAGTGTGCCAAGCTCTTCCATTCCAATTTCTCGGACTACTTTACCTGTTACAGTCAGTATTTGTATCTTCATATAATCAGGTAACTCACGACCAGTGAGCGTGAATACAAACTGAGTGGAAGTACTAAATGGATTAGGGTAGTTTAGTAGGTGTGAAATAGAAGATTTATTAATCACTTCGAAATCAACACTATAACTGCGTTGCCCAGAATTGTTGCCAGATTTGTCCGTAGCACTTACGAATAGGGTATATTCTCCATCAAATTCCAAATCAGCATTGATGACTATCCTAGCTCTGTTATCTTGCCCTATTTGTGTTGGATCAGGTGGATAAAATTGCATATTCGTTGTCAAAGGCGTCAACTCGATATTCCCATTTGGCAATTGTGGATGTTTGAGAATAACACTGAAGTTATCCAAATCATCTACACTTAGGTAAGGATTTTCGTCCAATAATGTGATCACAATTTCGGGTTGTCCAGAGACAATATCTTTATTCATAATATGAATACCATCGAATGTCACATCTAACAATGGATTGATTTGATCTTTTTGTACCTTAAAATCAATGAGTCCAATATTATTAAACTGATGCTTTTCGGGCTGATCATTTTCTGGATTGATTTCTACCAATAACTGGTAGTTTGTACGGTTTAGGCTGGCACTCGAAAAACTAACAAAGCCATGTAGAGTATCTCCTACAGGTAGGGGAGCTAGGCGTTGATATTTAATTTGAGGAGTACCTATTATTTGGTATTTGACCAACATACTATCCATATCTACATCGCCAATATTTTCCATAGCAACACTAAATTGTAATTCTTTTCCCTGTGGAATACAACTACTATCTAGTACAAAGTGCATTTCGGGACGAAGTGCTGCTTCAGGAACCATATCGGCTAGTATTCTCCAATATTCTAATTGAGGAGACGATTTATTGACAGAATCTAGTGAATGCCAGACAAGCTCCAAGTATGGATAACGTGCTGCTGGAATCGCTTGTAGAGAAGTATCTCCTGGTAATAAGTTTCTGAATAGCAAGGTACGTACATTTTGGTTAGAGTCTATACCATACAAGTCAACTGTATATTGGTCATTACTACCAAGGTTATCTAGATTTCCAGATTGCCAATCAAATAAATTCCAACTTTTAGCTGGGCCAATAATAGTAGAAGTTTGAGATCCTTGATACCAATTCTCTTCTAGTGGTCCAGATATAGATAAGACACCACGAGGATCTAGGCTAATCTGGGAGTTTTTGTGTACATAAGAAGAGTCTCCTTTTTTGAAGAAAAATCCCCACGGTAGCCCCTCTGTATTGTTAGAATTATTGACCAAGTCGTCTACGTACCAAGCACCTTCATCTTTTAGGGTGTTGATGAGAGAGGGAGACCAAGTGTGTGCATAAGCATTATTTAGGGTGTACATTAGTACATAGTGGTCATTGGGAACTATATTTTTAATGAAATTTTCAAGCGAATCTTGTTTAGAAGAAGAAGTCGTTTGGAACAGGAAGTTAGGGGCAGTACGTCCTGCACCATCACAGTTGATTGCACCATATAGTTCATTAGCAAATGGTCCTGGTAGATTCCAAAAATTAAGGGTCCCAGGTTCTAATACGGCTACATAGATACCATTTTCATAAGGACATCTGGTTTGTTCTAGTCTAGCACCATTGAAATAGACAGCTACATTCTCATGATTAATAACTTGTGTTTGAGAATTACCAGTCTTACCTGTTACGGCAGATACTTCTTGAATAGAGTTAATGTATTTGAAATTACGATCAGGTTCTTCTAGTATAAGAGAAAGGCGATCATCTTTTAGATATTGGAAAAAATGAGACTGATTCCACCCTGGATAGGTAGTGTCTAGGTGAATGAATGAACTATTGCCCCAAGAGTATCCTACTGTAGGATTGATAGAGTCAGGACTCACTCGCCAATAGTAGACTACGCTATCCTGGTAAGTAAAGTTAGGAGTCCATTCTAGTAAGCCACCTGCTTGTGAAATAGTAGTTTGTTGGAGCAGTGGACTATTGAAATATTCGGTAGTATCCAACTGCATGATATAGGATGCTGTGGATGCGAATGAATTACCTGTAGATGCCTTAAAAGTAATGGTATCATTAGGTACAATAGCAAACTCGTAAGGATAGACAGGTAATACAGCATCAGACAGTATACGTACAGCATATTGTAGAACAGTATTGTTATTCTCTGCACTTGGTGCAGGTTGTTCATCTACATCATCTTCCGAATCAATATAGATATTGAAATAATTTAGTCCCAGAGCTGTTCCATCGCCAGTAGGAACTGGAATTGTAATTTTAGAATTATAGAAAGGAGCAGCAACCCGTTGACTAGCGGCAATAGGATTAATAGTCCCATCAGGGAAGATACGTTCGATACGTATATTGAAGGTATCATTCTCCGCTCTACCTAGGTTATAAACATCTAGTTCAAGGTTAAAGGTGTTTAATTGGACCGTAACAATATTGGGACTGTGACTTACAAGTGTCCGATCAATATAATAATCAGGGTAGGTAGCTGTTGTAACTTTATAGGCTGGGTCACCATGAAAAGCCATATAATTACATGCCATTTGGGTGGTAAGCGTATATAAGTTACTATTTTCTAACTGTTTTATGGCATACTGAACCGACTTGGCAGCTCCTTCATTGTAATGAATATCACCTATTCCTATATAAAAACGATTGGCGAAGGTATTGAGTGCCGCTAGTGCTGCAGCACCTACCGAGGCTAAGAATACACCAGCTCCCGCTTGTTCCTCAAAAATAAAGGCTTCGCTAATAAATTCCCCTTTTTTGAACATCGTACCACCATAACAGCCTAGTGCCATGATAAGAGGATATTTTTCGTCATTGGAGTAGTTTTCTGGATAGTCTAGGTTGAAATCAAAACTATTGGCAGAGGAGTGTCCATAAAAAGTAATCATCGAAACACCATCATTAATCACAGAATCTAGATAAGAAGACTGAGCTGCCTGAATAGGGCTAGAAGTTGTCTTGAAAAATGATTCTACATTGGCACCATAGTAAACATCCTCAATCTGAGTCTTAAGTTGATTTAAGTTATTACGGATGCTATTTTGTTCACTGCTATTTTTGCCACCACCTAAGTGGAGTATTTTTTTAGTCCATAGCAGAGAATCTACCGATTGTCCAATGCGTCTTTGGAGTTCTACTTCTTGAATTTTATTGAGATAAATACTGACTTGATCGCCTGTAGTAGCTGCCAAACGCCCGACAGCAATGACTGGGGCATCACTATTAATAGACCCTAGTAATACATTGTCGGATGCAGGGTGACCAAATGCAGGAACTAGTAGGCTTGAAGGTATGAGTGTACGAGACTCTTCATATTCTATACCTTTTCCTACCAAGAAGATGTACTCTGGATTTGTCCAGTTTTGCTTGACATAGTGAGCGAAATGACGAATGGCTAACGGATGATTGGTATTGCCATAGGCAAATTGATCATACAGCTGATTGACATCAACATCTAGTGTAACATAACCACCTCCTTGAGGAGACTGACGATACAGTAAATAATCAAAAATTGGATTGTTTCCTTGACTATTGCTATACAGAGCAGGATGAGTGACAATAATATAGTTGGTAGGAGAATAGAGGGGGCTATTGTAATCAATAAAGGTAACGGCGGTAATAGTTGGTATAATAGTGATACTGTTGGGGTTTCCCTCATTGACTAAAACTAAATCTCGTTCCGTGTTAGAGGCAGGGAGATCTGTGAGTGCTCTATTATTGGAGCCATCCCAAAAGCATTGTATTCTAATTTTATTGGTTAGGTCATATAAGAAAACATTATTACTAGTAGCATTGGTACCATTGACATTATTTAGTTCTAAATACTTTCTGCTAGGACCACCCTCTATTTTGAATTGACGAAGTGCTTGTCCATCAAAATCAAATAAATGGGGATATTGGATACTCATATGAGAAAGGTAATAAATATCATTTGCATCAAATAGTCCATTCACCCCAACTGTAGAATTGTTTTGCAGTTGACTAATAGGAATGGAAGCAGTGAAATTATCTACCTTGGCACCAACAAAGTTATAATTGGCATAAGTTGTACTATTGACGGATAGAGCTAGTTCATGTGTGGTCGAAATTTCTGGCAATGGAATATCAGCATAAGCACGAACAGTTAGCTGAGCATTAGGACCCGCAGTGTAAGCCTTATCGGTCGTTAAGCTATAAGAGTGATTCCTAGATTTATCAGTACCAAAACCTTCTCCTTTTTCAAAGATGGATTTGGTTAGACGTTCACTAGCTACTCTCCACTTGAGACCTTCATTCCATGTATCAGAAAAAACACGTTCACTGGTGTGCCAGTAATAGTTCTCTTTAGGAGGAACATTAGTTAAGTTGGCACTGACCGTATTGTACTGATGACTAGATGGGGCACTACCCCAGGTTAAAAAATAAGTAGTAGTATCATTGATGAGACTGTATTTTTTATTGAAATGGTCATCAGGATCATTATACATATTGATATCAAATTCCCCTCTATTGCGTTGACCATAGAACTGAACATAGACTAGGTTGCCATTGTTTTGTTCGACATGAATCGGGATAGCTTCGCCGTTACAATAGACTTCAAGACCACTCAGGTTGATGGTGCTAGTATTGATACCTGCTTGCTGCAATGCTGATGCCGGTACTCTATAAAACCCATCGGTTGAGACTCGTATTTTGAAGTACTGTTGATTGTAGTCAATCCATTCATTGCCATAATTACCATCATGCATCTGTGCATGGATATGGTTTGCCCACAATAATAATAGTAGGATAAAACTTACTTTGGTCATTTGATACATTATGTATTCGCTTTTGGTCGTCTATTAAGAATAACAAATGGGGCGGGGCTATTCTTCTTCTTCTAGTGCTTTTTTGATATACTTGAAACTAATGTCGATTTTGACAGAAACTAAGTGCGACAAAACAGCTCCTTGGCTTCCATCTACAATAGCACCACCAGCATTGAGTCCAAGGGCATAATCAACATAAAATTTATAGATACGGAATCCAACTCCAAAGTTAGGTTGTATGGCCCACTTGTTATTGTCATTAATATCTCTAAACTGCTGTATATTATTAATTCCTCCTCTTAAGAAAACAAGATTGTCATAGTGCAATTCTAATCCTAAAACAGGATCAATACTAAAAGGGTTGCTGCTAATCAGTGTATTTCGTCTACCATCTGTGGTAAAGTTTAAATCTAACTCTGCGGTTAGCCCCATGTATTTCTGTTTTTTGCCTTCTTTGGGTTTACCTAATTTAAAATCTTTGATATAGGCAACTCCCAATCCAATAGTTGGTCTTGTTATCTCTATGGATTGAATCGGGATTTCATTACCAGTGAGGTTCAATGTTTCTTTCTCATCTTCTGTAAAATTGAAACTCCAGGCATTGAAAGTAGTGGTAATGTCTTTTAGCATAAGTCCGAAACGCCAATCCCCACGAGTGTATTGAGCACCTAGATCTACTCCAAATCCCCAAGATGTTGCGAATGGACCAATTTTTCGGTGAACTACTTTTGGCGTAGCTCCAATAGATAATCCAATAGAATCAAAACGTTGTGCATAATGTAGCATGAAGGCATAGTCAGCAGCATTGAAGGTAGTGACATTATTGTAGTTGACTGTGCCATCTTTTTCGTACAGAGATAAGGTATTGGGGATATTGTCTACTCCAAATCGAATGAAAGTGAATCCTAGATAGCGAGATTGGTTGGGGAGCGGAGCAGCAATACCAACATAATCGTAACGACCAATACCAGCAAACCACTCATTGTGCATGGCGGTCAATTGTAAGTCTAACTCTATACCAGTTAACCCAGCAGGGTTCCAATAACCTCCTGTAGCATCTTGTACATTAGCAATTTGAGCTCCTCCCATAGCTTGTGCTCTAGCACCTACTGGAATGGATAAAAATTCATTACTGTATTTTTGGGCGTAAGTATGGGAAAAAGCTACCATTAGGGTAGCACATAGCAGTATTCTAAGCATCAATTTTCTGTTTTAGTTGATTCTACAAAGTAAGTGAGTAGACTTTTTACAAAGCTACAAAGATTGTTTTAGTTTATTAAACTAATTATAAATAGTATATTCTTTACAGTGTAAAAATTATTGCATAAACAGCTATTGACAAGGAGGTTAGATTAAAAAAGTCAGAGGAGTAGTGCGGATACCTCATTTACATATATCGAATCAGGTACTTAAAACGCTGCCTTTAGTGTATTTTTTTCTGAAATAGTTTTGCTTTTTTAAGTATGACAAATAAATGTGCTTAAAAGACAAAAATCCAGTTCTAAAGGTTTATTTTTGTCAAAAATAGGAACGAATGAAAAAGAGAAAAGGATTTTTCCAATCGATATTCAAAAAGAAAGAGAAGGAAGGTTTAGCAGGAAAATATGTCTTGATTACAGGGGCAACTAGAGGTGTTGGTTTAGAGACTGCAAGACAGTTTGCAGAAGTTGGATGTCATTTGATATTAATAGATAATAACTATGCTGAACTGGAAAAAATAAAAGAGCGACTAAAGCGAAGAACATTGGTTCCTGTTTATCCCAAAAACAAGGTTGAGATTCAAACCTACGCTATCAATGCAACAGACAAAATGGCTGTGCAGTATTTGGCGAGTAGTTTGTCTGAAAGGCTTGAACGCATTGATATATTAGTCAATAATGTAGGTGCGAGCGATCAACGTATCTCGAAAACTAATAAAAGTGAACAGTGGCAACAGTTGCTAGAAGAGCATCTGTGGGCCCCTCTATATTATATGTATGCTTTTTTGCCATTGCTAAAAAAACAAAAGAGTGGACATATTATAAATGTCTCTTCAGGACAAACATATTTTGATTTACCTACTATTGGATTACATACCGCACTCAAAACAGCGGTATCAACTGTCTCAGAATTGTTGTATTACGAATTGAAGCAGTATGATGTTCGCGTGACTACTTTATCACCTTATTTTGTTCATACAGGAGAGCGATTGGAGCAGGAGGAACATTCTTTAGCGATCAAATTAGCTCATCAATTGCGACCACTGTACATGCAAAAGCCTAAAAAGGTCGCTCAAAAAATATTGGAAGCAGCTCAAACTACTAAACAAATAGAAGTTAGCAATGCATTGTTTAAGATTGCCAAAGGGATTAATCTAGTAAATCCTATGCCTGATTTTTTTAGTAAAGGATTGGGAATGGCAATTGCGAAGAACGAAGAATGGCAAGAATCAGATACCAATTGGCAAACAGAAATAATTGAGCCGTTGCTAATGAAACTATATGGGCTTAAAAATATGCTAGAAGGTATGGCTTATGCTTCTATTGGAGAACTTGGGTTTCGAGTAGATGAGACGATGAAGGGTGAGCAGTATTGGGTACGAGGAGAACGAAAAACCCAGGCTATGGAATTGAAACTTAATTGGGGGGCAGATAGCCTACTCACTTGGAGCAATCCATTTAAAGAAGATTTTATGACCAATTACCTAGAGGGAACAGTCACTATAGAAGGCATGTGTGAGGCGGCTCCTTGTTATGGCCAATTAGAATTACGTTATTTTACAGAACAAAAAATTCGATATAAATTTGAATTTGAAGCGAATGAGGAAACCTATGTATTTGAAGGAGAAAAGCGGGATATATACCCTTGGAATTTACCTTCTGCCCATGCCAATTGTTTTGGCGAATTACGTAAAGTAGGCGACTCTACGCTACTTGCTACGTCTACTTTACAGTTCAATTGGAAGACATTACCTGCGATGCTTCGCAGTTTTGAGTGGTTGAAGTAATTTTTAAGTCGATAGTTAGAGCATGTTTGAAAATTAAGTTCTTCAAAATCAATGATTTGGGCGAAAATGAATTGATTTTGGATTAAATAAGCCTCTTTTTGAGTTTGGTAGCCTTAGCTACCATGACTAAAAAAAGGTGCAATTGAATTCTAAATCAGGCATTTGCAGCTTGAAGTTAATTTTTAAACATGCTCTTATATACTTTGTAGAATGTACAATCACCTACTTAGACATGCTCTTAATGTAGATATTGTCCATGAAGAGGTACACCTTGGTCTTTTCTTATGGAATTCCTGATCACAGGGGAGGGTAGTATTAGAGGTGGAGATACTACACTATCAATAGGAATTAAGGGCCCTAATTCAGCTAAGTTAATTTTTCGCTCACTGCTTTGCCATTTGCCTAGGTGTGCTCGCATTCGATTGGTGACGGACATCATTTGGCTAGAATCTTTGGGAGACATTTTGAGCAGTGCTGTACGTTGGTTCTCAAAGGCACTTACAGGGATCACCGTGTGTATAGCATCAAAGGGATTTTTAGGGGTATAATTGTAGCGATATCGCCACCCCAAAATATAGTGATGGGGACCAATAGTTGTTTGGCTAGTCTGGCTGTTTTTGATTAATTCCAATTCAAAGATTAATCCTATATCTGTGTTTTTTCGGGTCTGGTTGGAAATGAAATTTCCTAATGAATAGGTAACTAAAACTTCTTTCTCACGACTACTATCCTCATCGTAGATAGTATCTGTTTTGATGGGTTGGATGACGTGCGGGTGGCCGCCAATAACAACATCAACTCCATTTTTCCAAAGTAGACGAGCTAATTTTTGCTGTTTCTCTCGTTCGTCCAGTTTATATTCACTTCCCCAGTGCATCATCGCAATAATCATATCAGGGCGACTTGCTTTTGCTTTTTGTATGTCCGCTATTATTAGGGAATCATTTATTCGATTTACTATATTGGGGACTCTATTTTTGACACCATTGGTACTATAAGTATAGCTCAAAAAAGCTAATTTAAAAATAGTACCATCTACTCTTTTATGAATAATCAGAGGATAGGTTTTGTGCCATTCGACAGTATCTCTAAATGTTCCAGTATGAAACATACTCAGACTATCTAATACTTCAATAGTATGATTAATGCCATATAGTCTACCATCGTTAGAGTGGTTGTTGCAGGTGTTCAAAAAGTCAAAACCAGCTCCTTTGAGAGCATAAGCTAACTGATCAGGACTGCGAAACATCGGAAAACCTGTATATCTTCCTTTGTTATTGAGTGTGAGTTCTAGATTACCAATAGCAATATCAGCCTGCTCCAAAATCGGTTTGATATATCTAAAACAAGGCTCGTAGTTAAAGTGAGCCATATTTTTACTTTTGAGGTGTTCCTTCTTATCTACCGCGGCATATATTTGGTCGTCATGTCCCATGATATCTCCTACAAAAGTCAGTTTGATACGGTGTAGAGTATCCTTTATAGCAGCTTTTTTTAGATGGGATACATTATTTTGATCGTGAGGTGTAGTAGGAGCGTTTTGGCATCCAACAGCAAATAATAGCACTATCAAAAAAAGGTAAGGAGGTGTACCAGCTTTGTTTAGCATAAAAGATTAGTTTTATCTAAGATACAGATTTCTATTGGGGGAGTGAGGTAATCCCCAATAATATTATGGCTATTTGATGTGGAATATATTCTCTAAGAGCATGTTTAAAATTATGTTTTTTGATAATTTGAGTACTATTTTTTTGCTAATTGAGCCTCATTTTTTGCTTAATAGCCCTAGCTATTGAGGAGAAAATAGGCGATAAGTAGTGAAAAAAGAGATTTCATATTACAAATTAAGGTAAATTTAAACATGCTCTAATCTTATTCATATTGTAATGGTAGAGCAAAACTAACTATAGTGCCCGTAGGGGGGGTCGGTTGAATATCAAAGTATATTTTTTCAGTTTGATTTTTATTGAGATAAGCAAGACGTTCCTTGGTAATAATAGTTGCTAATGATTTATGCTCTTTTGTCTCTTGTTTTGTTTTGTTTATGCCCACTCCATTATCTTCTACTTCTATTTTTAATACCTCACCAATTAGATTGAATCGAACAGTAAGGTGTCCTTTATATGTTATTTCTTTTAAACCATGTTCTAGGGCATTTTCTATAAAAGGTTGTGTCAGCATGGGAGGGATTAGCGTATTGTATAAATCTAACTCTTCGTCTAATTCAATTTTGTAGTCAAATTTATTTTCAAAACGTAATAGCTGTAATTTCATATAGTTTTCTAACCATGTGAGTTCTTGTTCTATAGAGATATATTCTTTTCGAGAATTTTCGAGAATAGCCCTCATTAGTTTAGCAAAAGAAGATAAATAACGGCTGGATTCTCTCAGGCTATTTTGATACATAAAACTCTGTATGGCTATCAATGAATTGAAAATAAAATGAGGACTCATTTGATTTCTTAAGAGTTGGTTTTTGAGTTGAGAATTCTTTCTAGTCGATTTTTCTTTGTTATTTTTGATTAATAGATACGAAATAATTAGAACGAATACGAGTAAAGAACTGATTCCTAAAATGATCTGTCTACTACGTTGTACTTTGAGTTGTTCTACGTTTTTTTCTTGTTTCAGGAGTTGATTTTCTTTTTCCTTTTGTTGAGTAGCATATTTTATCTCTAAGTCTTTTATCTGATTTTGTTTAGTCGCATTAAATATAGAGTCATTGATCATAATCGCTAGCCTCTGAAAGTAGAGTGTTTGCTCAAAGTTTTTTTGAGCCTCATAACATTGCATTAGCTTATTTATAATAATAAGTTCGAGTGCTTTAGTTTGTATTTTTCGTGCTTGTTTCAGAGCTTTCATTAGCAGGGGGATTGCTTTGTCGTATTCTTTGTTTACTTGATAAATTCCCCCATGTACAGCATCTATAGTTATGATGGTTTCAGACATTGTAGGTATATAAGCTCGTAGAGCTTCTACCTCATCAATCCTATTGAGTGCTTCTTTGATTTTTCCTTGGTTACGGTAGCTTTTTGCTTGTTCCAAATAGACATTCACAATACCATAAACATTATTTTCTTCTTTATAAATAGATAATGCTTTTTGATAAAAATAGAGCGAAGAATCTGGCTGCTGAAGATTCTTATAGATCATAGCAATATTATAACAAAGGGTTGCTTTTCCATCTTTAGAGAAATTCTCATCGGTATATATTTTTAGTGCTTTTTTAGTATAAGTTAGCCCCTTTTTATATTCTTTTTGCCCAATACTAATATTGGCTAAAAGAGTGATGAGTTGGGCATCACCATCTTCGTTTTTAATATGTTTATTTAGGTCGATTCCTTTGTATGCATAGGATGTAGCCTTAGCATAGTTAGCTAGTGAATAATGGAAGCTAGAAATGTAGCCATAGGTCTTGACTAATCCTAAGGTATCTTGGTTCTGCTGATAGACGATCAAGGCCGTGTCCACATAAGATAAAGCTAAGTTATGGTCACCTACTTCCATAGAAAAGAAACCTAACATAGAATATAAATCGCCTAAATTTTCACAATTATTAGAACTAGCTATATTAAGACCTTTTTTAGCGTATGTGATGGCGTCTTCAATATTCAAAGGTTTGCTTAAATCAGCCATTTTTGTTAGTAGAAAACTTTTTTGACAGGGGATCTCCTCTAAAGCTAATTTTTGTGCTAAGCTATCTATTTTGGATAGATTTTGAGCATGTATACTGTAACTCAACAAACTAATTGTGAAGCAAAAAAGAATCTGGAATAATAGTCGCATATATGGATTGTATTGATATACCTTGAAAGTCGTTAATAGTGGGAAGTGTAGATTCTCAGCACAAGATAAAAAAAGGTGATCCTAAATCTAATTTGGGATCACCTTCTTATCAAAAATAAGATAATTTTGAATAGGTTCTGCGATAATATATTGATGAAACTATTAGTCTTTAACCACTTTCATTAATACTTTATCACCTTTTGCATTAGCTACTTCTACTAAATAGACACCACTTGGTTGATTTATTTCTAAAGTATGTCTTTGTACCTGTTCTAGATGTTTCTCTATAATGACTTGACCCGTTATGGAAAAAAGACGTAAGTGGAGACTTTCCTGTACTTGGTCAAATGCAATCGTAAATGCTCCATCAGTAGGATTAGGGTATAGTATTACATTAGTGTTATTCATATACTCTTGTATATTAACAATAGTTATGGCAATACAAGCAGAAGTATCAATACAGCCATTTTCTGTTACAATCACGGCATAATTACCATTGGCAGTAGGCTCAAATATTTGGTTTGACATATTCAAAATAGGAGTATTGTTACTACAGTCAATCCATTGGTAAGAAGCATTAGCAGCATTGGCTGAGAGAATGGTTCCATTGATAGTAATAGCGGTATCTACGACATTGATATTCAAATCAAGAGTAATAATAGAGTCACATCCAGCAGCATTCTGTAAAGTGAAAGTAGCAGTATTGTTACTAGTAGTATAAGTGTTTCCATCAATCCAAGTATAGCTACCACAAGCAGACTGTACATCCGTGCTAGTAGTAGGATTGAGGATAGTTAAGTCAAGTGTGATGATAGAATCACAGCCATTGGCATTGACTAAAGTATCCGTAGCAGAATTATTACTAGCAGTATAAGTATTCCCATCAATCCAAGTATAGCTACCACAAGCAGACTGTACATCGGTGCTAGTAGAGCCTGTATTGATCGTTAAATTAAGTGTCACTACTGAGTCGCAGCCAGAGGTATTCGTAAGGATAGCAGTATAGCTACCAGAACTAAGATAGGTGATCCCATGATAGATGAAACTATCACATGTAGTTCTGGTAATATTATTTGTAGTAGGAAGGCAGGTATCTCCTTGAAATTTGGCTAAAAAAGCATCTCCGAATCCTCCTTGGAAAGAATTTTGGTATCCACGAAATCCAATACTTGTAGATGAACCCGTTTCTCCAACCATGTATACGTTATTTTTTTTGTCAAGAGCACAACCATAAGTATATTCATAAGATCCTCCTCCATAGTAAGTTCCCCATTGTAGCAAACCATTACTGTTGAATTTGGTTAAGAAGACATCATCACCTCCAGTATAAGTATTTTTATGACCATTAAATGCAATACCATTAGAGGAAGAAGTACCTCCAGTGATGAAAATATTGTTGCTAATATCTACCGTAATATCAAGCCCATTATCGGATAGTGTTCCCCCATAATAAGTACCCCATTGACGAACACCATTGGTGTTAAATTTGACTAAAAAAGCATCGTCTGCCCCTGCAAGTGTATCTTGATGTATTCCATTAGTAGCAATATTAGTAGTAGATGCTGTTGTTCCAGAAAAAACAATATTGTTATTGTTGTCAACTGTACACCCCCCCATAGATTCTCGTCCAATTCCCCCATAATAAGTACTCCATTGACGAACACCATTAGTATTAATTTTGACTAAAAAGGCATCTCTTCCTCCTCCATAAGTATTTTGGTGGGATCCAGCAGAAGCAATATTAGTAGTAGATGCAGTAGATCCAGAAAAAAAGATGTTGTTATTATTGTCAACTGTACAACCACCCATGAATTCTAGTCCAGTCCCCCCATAATAAGTACTCCATTGACGGATACCATTAGTATTGAATTTGACTACAAAAACATCTCTTCCTCCTCCTATTGTATTCTGATGACCATTGAATGAAATTCCAGTAGAAGATTGTGTAGTTCCTCCTAGAATGATATTTCCCATATTATCAATAGAGCAGACACGTCCTTGATCCTGATCAATTCCTCCATAATAGGTAGCCCACTGACGAGTACCATTAGTATCGAATTTGACTAGAAAAGCATCGTCATCACCTCCAATAATAGTCTGATGAGCACCTGTAGTAGCAATATTGGTACTAGATTCGGTGTATCCTGTCAAGAAAAGAGCATTGTTAAAAACAGCAAGAGTTCTTCCTATATCTCTATCATTTCCCCCATAGTAGGTAGCCCATTGACGGATACCATTAGCATTAAATTTAACTACCATGGCATCAAAAGCTCCACCATTAAAGCTATTTTGATGTCCTAGAATGGCAATATTACTTGTACTATTACTGAGACCTGCTATATATATATTATCATTATTGTCTGTAATACAACCTGTTGCAGCGTCTGAATCATTCCCACCATAATAAGTCGCCCAGACTAAACTAGGATCTATAATGAGCGTTTGAGTTGGATCATAGTCTGCTACATTAAAATGTATGATATTTTCTTGGAGTTGAAATTGTGTAGCGATGGTTTGTTTTCCTTGAAATGAAATAGGTGCCTTTTCAGTAATACTTCCCATAGAATTAGATAACGTGAAACTGCCATCTTTATTTATGGCTAAATCTTCATGGGCATCAAACTTCATTTGAATTTGTTTAGGGTCTCCTCCTACATGCACAATGAAGTCATACTTTAGTCCATTATCTGTTGTATAAATTACCCAGTCAATGTTAGGATAGATGTCTTTGTAGGTAATTTTATTAAAGCTATGTACATCTAATACATCATGATTGTAATAATTGATGTAGTCATCACTTTTACCTTCCGTAATAATAGCAGCATTTGGGTTTGCGTTTACCAGTTGCATATCCATTCGGTATGTTTCTAATCTAATTTGATTTTGTAGATTATCTTGGATAGCTTCTTCTTCTGGGGAAGAGTATGCATTTAAATTTTTATACCCTTTTGGGTAATGTGTGCGGTTGAATTGATAGGCAATCCCTGTCTTTAGTAGGAATAGATTGGTGTTTCCTTGTTTGTAATGATACTGAACATATGGAGCAGGATTGTTGTCCATATCTTTAATTTGTCCTTTATTTTGTTCGAAAGCTACTCGTGTATTTTGAAAAGCGTTATTTTCTTTCTGGGCTATTCCTATGGCAAGCCAGCTGAAATAAATAATGAGTGTTAAGGAAAATTGTAATTTCATGTTTGTAGATTCAATATTATATCAAATAATGTTCTAGGTGTATTCTTTCTAGAAGCAGTTTTCGCAACAAAACTAGTCAGTAGATTTAAGTCTTATTGGGAGGATGTATAATTGATAACACTGAATGTACAAGTGTATTCTATTTAGCAGTATGTGTTTTTGCTACAAAAAACTTAACTGTTGGAGCAGCCAAGGTTTTTCGGTGAGAGGATGGGTTTGTTCTATTTCTTGTCGTAGAGCTACTTTTTTTGCTTTAGCAGATGAAGGGAGGTTCAATAGTTTAGTAGTCAAATTGAGCATATTTTCATGTATCTGCCGCTGATAAGCTAGGATAGATTTTCGCTGCAAAAACCTTCTAAAAGAAACTAATAGAGCATCTAGGGCATCAAAATCTTTATTTTCATAATATATTTTGAGTAACATTACTTTAGCATCCATATTCAGGAATATATTGTCGAATTCAACTTGTGTCAGTATCAATAGAGCTTGGTCAAATCGTTTTTGGGCGAATGCTAATTTGGATTGTGCATACAGAGCATAATTTTGACGATAATTATCTTCTAGTAATTGGGTGTAGGTCTCTAGGAACCAATTAATCCAGTCATATTCTCGTAGTCGAATGGCTGCTGCTACAATGTTTTTGTACGTAAATCGGCTAAGTATATTATTTTCTATCAGTATGCTGTGCTCTAACCCATATTGGTAGAGTTCAAATACTTCTTGCACATACGCTTCTACACCATTATTCAGTTGTTGTACACAGTAGTTAATGGCAATTAAATAAATACTTTTCAATTGATTTTTAGAGAGGACCTGAGGGGAAGTTTTCAATAAAGATTTGAGTGCTTTGAAGTTGGTGGTATCTTCAGGGTGTCGAAGGGATAGATAGCTATAATAGTATAACTGTATAGCTGGGTAATCAGAATAATCGTTACGGTCGATATCATCTAGTACCGCGTCTAATAGAGGGAAATGGTAATTGGATTTGTATAGCCGTTGGTGTGTGATAGCTTCGCAGGCAAACCGTAATGCCTCTAGTGTAAAAGAAATGTGTTGAAGGTGTATGATTTCTTGTAGGTTGGTATTACTTCGATCTGCTTGCGTTTGAATTTCTTCAAACTGTAGTTGTTCCAATTGGAGTTTTTTATCAAAGTAGAAATGATCTTGAGTTTCTACTTGAGTGAGTGTTTTTTTTGCTTTGAGCAAGTACTGCTGTGCATATTGGGGGAGTTTTCTATTTTGAATAAACTCAATGAGTGCTTTTTGCTTAGAAAACCCATCTTTATTTTTCGATGAAAAGTGAATGAAATTTTCTAATAATTGCATTCCTAGATTTAATAATTTTTTAAACTTTTGATCCGCGTAATTTTTCTTGCCATATACAGCAAGATATACCTTTGAGTTAGTCGTATTGAATGGAGTTAATGTCCTTTTATTTAGTAGGTATTCAAATAGTTTAATCCTATCTAGCCTTTTGTTGTGGGTAGGGGAATGAATCCATTTTCGGAGCTGCTCTTTTTCCTCAGAATTAAAACAGAGGAGCACTTTGATAAGTTTACTTTTATACATCTAGTAAAGATATATAAATTCAATGAAAAATGAATATTTATCATTTTTTGTCGTTGTCTTCCCTTGTTTTTGATAGTATGTTTGTAGTGTCAAAAAAAACTAACTATTCATTTACTACATCCATACTGTTTGATTTTAAACTAATGTCATTAGTACAAGATGTAAAATAAACATTTTCTGTATGAAACAATTCCTCTATTTCATATTACTGCTATTATTTGTAGGCAATATCCATGGGCAGGCTATTAGTATACCAGACCCTAATTTTGAGATTAAACTAATTTCACTTGGGATCGATTCAGATAGTATTGTCAATGGGCAAATATCTACTGCCGATGCTCAATCTGTGCGTAATACCTTGAGACTGACTTCTAGCGGCATTACTAATTTGACTGGTATTCAAGCATTTACTAATTTGACTGGTGTTATCTGTGATAGTAACCAGATTTCAACAATAGATGTAAGTGCTACCAATCTTCGTTTGTTGTGGTGTGGAGATAATCAACTGACTTCTATTTTGCTTCCTACATCAGGCACAATGGCTAATTTTGTCTGTAATAGAAATCAGTTGACTAATTTAGATGTTTCAGGACAACCTAATTTAGAATTTTTATGGTGTGTTTCCAATCAGATATCAACATTGAATTTGGCAAATAATCTCATGTTGGAAAATTTGGCTTGTGAAGCAAATCAACTCACTACTTTAGATGTAAGTAATAACACGAGATTGGATCATCTTAGTTTTTCAGATAATCAGATTAGTAGCATCAACTTGATGAATAATAGCGGACTACGCTATTTGTATGTACAGGATAACCCATTGAACGGTAGTTTGGATATTAGTAATAACCTAAATCTAATTACCCTTTATTGTGGAAGAACAGGAATGAACACGATAGATGTCACCAATCATTCGGCTTTGCAAGTATTAGATATTAGTGATAATCAGTTTTCTGCACTAGATGTATCTAATAATATCAGCCTTAGTTATCTTAATTTTGCAGGGAATTTATTTACCAATATTGACTTAGTAGTTAATGTCAATCTAAACCTACTGATTAGCCATGGTAATCGACCTTATTTGAGAATGTGTATTCCTAGTTTGACGATGGTGAATAACTTTTGGCAAAAAGATGTCACGGCAGTTTATACCGTAGGATGTGGTCAGTATGCTGTAGAAGTAGAGGTCGTAGTTGATTCTAACAATAATTGTATTGCTGATACTACAGAAATGGGATTATTTAATCAAGTTGTGAGGTTTGAAAGACAGAGTGATGGGGTAGTGAGTTACTTTTCTACTTATGGAAATACAGGAACTTATCCATTTTACATTGATACGGGAAGTTATATTGTAAATGTAATAAGCCCTAATCCTTACTGGACGATGTGCCCTAATACACAGGTCTTTGTAGTAGACACAACACTAACATTGCAGGCACTAGATTTTACGATGAGTCCTAATACTCTCTGTCCTTTATTGGAGGTTGATATTTCAGCTCCTTTCTTAAGACCAACAGCTGGTGGAAGTGCTTACACAGTATCTTACTGTAATAGAGGAACAGCGATGGCACAAAATGCTTATGTGGAAGTTGATTTAGATATTGATTTGAATTTGATTAGCAGTACTCTTCCTATTGTTAGCCAAGTGGCTAATAGATA
>CAYOJF010000048.1:0-15535 GCA_964404215.1 uncultured Aureispira sp.
CAAACGCTTGATACCTCTGCCATAGATACCCCTAATACTGTACTCTCTCCTAAAGCCCCAGCTGTAGATAGTCCCCCCTCTCCTATCCCAGCCGCTACACCTAAAATAAAAACAGTAAAAAAGCAGCCCAATATACCCACAGCTTATACCCTATCTGATGCCATCCCCCATAATTTGGATAGTCTACCTGATACTGCATGGGTAGATTTGGCTCTATTAGATAGTTCTATCATGATGGAGATTCGTTACGCAACGACGAATAACTTCATGGAACTCCAGATCTATGACTGTCCTGCTTGTTTTACTAGAGCTAAGACAGCCAAAGCATTGCTCAAGATCCACAAATCGCTACAACAGCAAGGATTAGGTTTAAAAATGTTTGATTGTTATCGTCCAAGTAGTGCTCAATACAAATTATGGAAAAAAATGCCTGATCGACGATATGTAGCTCCTCCAGAAAAAGGTTCTGTACACAGTCGAGGTGGAGCAGTTGACCTTACACTTGTAGTATTGGAAACAGGTCAAGAGTTAGCAATGGGAACCCCCTATGATTATTTTGGTAAAAAAGCTTACTGGAGCTATACCAAGCACCCTGAAAACATCAATAATAATCGTCAACTACTTCGTAGTACTATGGAAAAATATGGCTTCAAGATTACTACGACCGAATGGTGGCACTATTCTTATCGAAGAGCTTGGTATCCACTTTCCAATATGCAATGGCCGTGTAAATAAATTGAACATAGCTTAATTTATTTAGAAAGCCTTTTCGACTCTTGACGAAAAGACTTTCTATGTAATAGTACCTATTTTACAATAAACGTTATTCTTTTTTCAATATTGCTTTATTAGGTCCCTGACTCATCGTTACTTCTGACGCTTGGGGGTTAAACCCTAATCGTAATCCTGCAGGTGCAAATACAAAAATATTTTTCTCTTCTTCAGTTAAAGGAATAGGAGGTTGTCCTGTTCCTGACATTTCTACTAATAAAGTATTTTTATCCTTGGTAATTATAACTTTAAAAGGAACTTCTGGACTAGTATAAGTACCTATATATTGATTTAGATCATCTGATGATAATGTGTTTTCTTTAAAAACTGGGAAATCAATTTCCTTCTGATAATAAGTATTTAATATAGCTATACGAATTTTACCTGGAGTATACTCTCGTACTCCATTGGCACAAATAGCAATACTTAAATCATCTTCTTCTAAATAAGCTAACATCGAACGAAAACCATCGATTCCACCTGTATGCCCATAACTTACTTTGTCCGTATCAGCATATCCATATTTAAATAAACCACTTCCATATCCATCTTCAATTGTTTGCATCAATTGTAAAGATTTTTCACGAAGGACTTTTCCGCCAAATAGTTGTCTAACAAAACTATTCAAATCAGCTGGTGTTGAGATAATAGCCCCAGCACCAAGAGGGATAGACATATCTGTCTCTGTACTCTTGGACCAACTACCAAGATAATTATACGAATAACATTCTTGTTTTGCAAAAGCAGTAGCTCCTCCAACATAAGTGTTCTTGAGTTTTAGTTTTTTAGCAAACTTGGCTACTAACTCTGTATAAGATTTCTTGTATGTTTTTTCTAAGACTATCGTCAATAAAACATAATTAGAATTGCTATAGCTTGCTTTAGTATTGGGTTTAAATTCACTCTCAAAGCCTTCTATCATCTGAAGTAATTCCTCTCGACTCTTCTCCTGCGTATTCCAATCCATATAATCGGCTACCGCCACAAAATTATAAATGCCACTTCGATGATTTAGTAAATGCCTAATTTTAATTGTCGAAGCATTCTTAATTTTTGGAAACCATTTATCAATCGTTTCATCCAAATGGATTTTTTTCTTATCAACTGCTTGTAAAATTAAAGCTGTAGTAAACATCTTGCTGATAGAACCAATTCTATAGCGTGTATCCCGAGTCGCCTCTATTTTATTTTCCAAATCTGTTAGGCCTGTGACATTGCTATAAATAGATTTCCCCTTATAGGCTACATCTACTGATCCCATAAATTGATTATTTTCTGATAGAATCTGAAATAAACTATCTAGTTTGTTTTTATCTATTGTTTGTCCAAACGAAGAAACAGTTAGCAAAAAAACTAAACTAAAAATTAAATTGATTTTCATTTTTAAAGTGATTTTTGAGTTTAAGTAAAAAAGTGATTAAAAAATATAATAGCACAGTAACCAAAGCAATAACAGGAATAAACCAATTCCCTAACAACTCTACCGCTTCTGGGTGATACTCTAGATTAGGAATTCCCAATACCAAAAGACTTCCGCTCTCAAAGAATAAACCGACCTCTTGCGGATGCATTACTTTAGCTCCGATAAGAAAAACACCTAATAGTAAGCTCAGATAAAGCAAAGCAAAAATGATATAGGCAACCCCATTCGTAATATTTAATATTAGAGCTTTAGCTATATGAATGGGATTAAATGTCTGTGTTGCTTGATCCATTTTTTTATCGGCAATCAATGGCTTTAGCGTTTCCTCTGGAACCCCTAGTTGATCAATAATATTGACTAAAATTTCTATTTCTGAACTTCTATTTTCATCCTTCTGAACCGCCTCATAGATATGGCTATTCATCTCCATCAAAATATCCTCTTGATCTTCTGTCGAAAGTACTTTTGTTGCTTTTTCCGCTTGTTTGATATAGTTGCGATATAATTTTTGAGCACTAGGATCTTTAAATTCTATAAATTTCATTTATGATATTTTTTTAATTGATTTTTCTAATTTTTTCCAATACCCTCTCATCTGTATTAAAGTCTCCAGACCAGTTTCGGTCAAACAGTAGTATTTCCTAGGGATTCCAGAGGACTGTTCTACCCATTTAGAAGTCACTAGATCTTCTTTCTTTAGTCGATTCATTAAGGGATAAAGAGTTCCCTCAGCTATAGTAATCTCAGTATGGTTTTTGACCTCCTCTATCAACTCATAACCATAAAACTCTTGGTCTTTAAGGATATTTAGAACAATAAAAGTCAGTGTTCCCTTTTTGACTTGAGATTTCCATTTATTTAAAAATATTTCATTCATAGGATGTTTATTTAATTTCATTTTTAAGCAGGTTTTGTACTTGAATGAATAATACCCTTTCAAGTACACTAAATACTATTTTAAACTAAATACATAGCATAACAATGTATTAATACACTAATCTGTTATTCTTATCCAGCAAATATATAACACAATACATAGTTATACAAGGTATAGTTCCATTAAAAACTAAAAAAATATTTTTATCTTAATGTAGCCCTGCTCTAATCATATCAATTCCTGACCTGCTTCGGATAATCTTAAAGGAGGTTTCAATTAGGCTCCAAATTGTTAATATTTTACAAATAAAAGCAGCTATATTCTTTTTGGGAATCTTTTTTGCAAAGCATGGAATCATAAAGTACCGATAGAAATTGTGATAAACTACCTATCTTTGTACTTTTGTAATTCGTAATCCTATAAATTGTATAACTAAACCGAATCTACCGATGAAAATATTTAGCTTAAAATATATGTGGTGTCTTTGTTTTGTTTTATTCGTCTCAGCAACTTCGTTTGCACAAAAAGATGGCGGCAAAAAAGAAAAGGCTCCCAAAGAAAAGAAAGAGAAAAAAGCAAAACCAGCTGTTAGCCGAGGTGCCAACTCTGCCGCAGCTGTTGCAGTACAACTAAGTGGTATGTCTCGTGAAGAGAAAAATACCATGTCTAGATGCCCTCTGCATGACAAACATATGAATCTCAGCGACAATTATCGTGCTGATGCTTCTGATTATACCACTGCTGAAGAATACCCTTTTGCCTATCAGTTGAACTACAGAAGATACTGCACTGTCTGTACTAAAATTATGGATAAGGATGCCAAACAGTATGCTGAAAAGGTAAAAGAAAGAAATGGACAAGGAGCTACTTTTGAGCGTTGTGCCTTACACAATACGCAACTAAGTAATAATCCAGATTTTGACCCTGCTAATACGGAAAAAAGTCCTAATAAAGAAGAAATGCCACACGCTAGGCAGTACAATTTCAGTACTTACTGCAAGGTCTGTACTAAAGTACATAAAATACAAGCTAAGGCAAAAGGGAAATAAATTGGCTAATAAGAGCAGGTCTAAAAGATAATTTGAGAGCTGATAAACGATTGATTTCGTTTATCAGCTTTTTTTATTACTTTTAGTTTCAAACTTTTTGGAGAATCTAAACAATATATCATGTCCTATTTAGCTTTATTTTTAGTAGCTCTTGGTGTTGGGTTATATTTTGGAGCGAAGAAGCTCAAAGATGTACAACCTACCGACGATGAAGTCATAGATGATTTGAAAGAATTAAAGACCAAAGTAGCTCCCTACAAAGGTGGATTTATGCCTTGGACAGATGAAATATCAAGCAATGAGATCAACCAAATTTTGACAAAAGATAATGCTCGTACAGGTGATGGAGTCTTTCTATCTAATACCAATGACCCTATCTTTGCCTATGCCTACAAAAACTATATTGGGCCAGGGAAAAATGGCGTCATTTATATCCTTAGTGCTGAACATGAATATATCTTCAGAATCACCAATAAAGGAACAGAGATTACCATTGATGGAGAAAAGAAGGGACTAATTAGAGACAATGGCAAACTCTATGATCTCAAAAATGATGAAATCGCGGCCATCAAAAAACACGAAGCAACTAGTACTAACAAAATATATATCGGAGAAGAAGAAATTGCTAAAATTGCCTTACCTGATAGTTTACAGACGAAAGCACTTCATGTACATAAAATTGATTTAGCTCCTCTAGAGAAAGAAATTATACAAACCTTTACGGTATATGAGCTCGTCCATAGCTTAACTGAAAAAGAGGGATAAATAGATATTCTATCTGACTAAAAAAGCGAGCATACCTTTTAGGTATGCTCGCTTTCTATTTCTGATTAGCCTTTTTGTATTAATTCATTCCAGGAAAAGAACTTACTTTCTGTACCTTCAAATCAGGAAAAGAATTGACCACTTGTACTTTCAGGTCAGGGAACGAGGTCACCTCCTGCCACTCTCCACAATCATCGGGAAAAGAGCTGACAAATTTTACTTTAATATCGGGGAAAGACGTGACATATTTGATCTTGATATCAGGAAAAGAGTTCACAAACTGTACTTTCCCATATAACTTATGACCTTTCCATTCACAACTCCCTGTTGTTTTGAGATGCTCTATAAACGCAACTTTTTCTTGTGGAGTCAAATCTGATATAGACTTAGTAGGAACAGTCATTACAGACTCCTTAGTTTGAGTGATCGGATTCGTAAACCAGCATAAAAATGGAAAAGTAGCAAGTAATAATAATTTATTCATTTGTCAAGGTTTTAGGTATTGAAATATACAATAGTTGTACAAAAAGTCTACGGTTTATATACGTCTACCCCTCCCCATATTGTTTCAAAAATGCTTCTAAATGCTGTACAAATTCCACTGGTTTTTCCATCATAGGAGCATGACCGCACTTTTCTATAAAATGCAAGCTGGTATTAGGTATCTTAGCATCAAACTCCTCTGCCACAAATGGAGGGGTAATCGTATCTTGTTTCCCCCAAATTAATAGTGTCGGTACATTGATTTCTCCTAACTCATGTTCCAAATTATGTTTCATAGCAGATTTGGCGGCTACTACTATCGCAAGGCATTTATCTCTATCATTCACCAGTTCAAATACATCATCTACCAATTCTTTGGTAGCCATACTTTTATCATAAAATATATTGGCTGTATTCTCCCGCATGTACTCATAGTTCTGTCGTTGAGGAAAGGTTTTTCCTAACCCTTGCTCAAACAAGCCCGAACTACCCGTCAATGTAAGCGTATATACTAGTTGAGGAGCTGCTAATGTGAGGACTAACCCAACATGCCCACCCAATGAATTGCCTAAAACATGAGCTCTACTCAGTCCTTTATGAGACATAAAGTCTTGCACATGTTTTGCCAAGTTACTAACCGTTATCTCTCTAGTCGGCAACGTAAATAAGGGTAATACAGGCACCAATACTCGATGCGTCTGCTTAAATCCCTCAATCAATGCATCAAAATTGCTTAAAGACCCAAATAAACCATGTAATAAGATTAATGGTTGTCCTTCTCCCTCTTCCAAGTATTCAAATTTACCAGATTGGTGCAATGTATAATTCATAATATATTTCTTCTAGTTGGATACATTTCTTTCATCTATCGACAAGGTAGTAGTTTTTAGCTAAAAATTATACAAAAAAAGGAAGCTCTAGCGGACAAAACATACCGTATACCCAAAGAAGTATAATCTTTGGCTTGCGTCAAGCCTACCGATAGCATGAACGAACGAACCCGAAGGGTAAAGGTCTAGTAGACCTTTAGTGAAGAGAACCGCTGGCGGATGGAGTCGACGGTGAGCTACAGAAAATCCCTACGTACGTTGGGAGATGTAGCTCTATGAGAGAAGCCCCCTGGCCAGCATTGGCTAGGGGGCTTCTTTTACAAAGGTTTTTGCCACCTTCTTTTTTCATTTGATGAACGAACACATCCTTTATGGCAAATGTCTAGTAGACATTTGGTAGAGTGAACCGAACAGGGGTAAAACCTGTAGCCAGATAGCTCCCAGTATTGAGCTCAATTGAGCGAAACATACTAGGCAGGCGGTGGATAGTACTCAAATACTTGAAGAGAACTAGCCTGAGAGCACATGACGTACGTCAGTATCTCTTGACATGCGAGACGACAAACATGTCGAAGATCCCCACGAACGTGGTGGGTGAGCCTAGTACCATGACAGCAGCTGCTTGCACTACTGGCGTGTATAATAGTTGGTTTACTTCTGAGGATTCTCACCTTTTCTCCTTAAGACTTTATATCATCTAACTTAAATTCTATATTATTCAAAATATCACATAACCCATTCAAAACACTTCTCTTGTTTTCAGAACTTATGTTCTTCCCAGTTTCTATAGTTTCTAATATAGCTTTCTTTATCATTCCAAACCTATCAATATCATTTGATTTTAAATAAGACTCATAGTCTAATTGGTTAGAGACTATAAATCTGTTCCATTTCTTAGAATATGATTTTAGAGGGGCATCTAATAGGAAAGGTGATATCCTCATTATTGAAATAAAGCTAACATCAATAGAAACTTTTTCCAAAGCTTCATTAATTATTTTTTCAAAAAGAAGGTGCTTGTGTATTCCTTCTGATACTGTATGGAATACTTCAAATCTCAGTTCAAAATTCATTTGTTATTTATATTGTTTATTCCCTGGAGGTTTTATTAATAAAGGACCTTTCCCAGAATTTGCTCTTTGTATATTTTCTATTCCTTGTCGATACCCTAGTAGTCTCAACTCCCCCCCTAGTGATATATACACTAGACAGACCATTATTAAACTCCAAAAAGAGAATTACTTATTTTTTCAATTTCACTCCCTGTTATTGAAGTTCTTTAATCTTCTAATTCATCATAGTCACTCACACATACATACATATTCATCCGATAATATTTATAAAAAATAAACTATAAATAGCTATTTTTAAGTTAATTACTTAACCAAAGTACTAAAAGCCAAACACTTACACCATTTTAAATACAGTAGCTTTGGTTAGCAAATTAAAAAATAACATCCTCTTAATTCTCAATTATTTCATCATGACTTCTTAAACAGCTTTAACTTAATCCTCCGTCAAATGAATACATATTTACTCTACATTACTACTTGCTTGGCTTTAGTTCTATATCCAAGTGTACTTCAGGCTCAAATTTCTCAAGAAGAAATTAGAATTAAAAAGAAGAAAATATATAATTTTTTATATGAAGAGACAGAACCTAATTTAGAAGAAGGACTTCAGGCTTATTCATCGCTACAGGAAGATTTACTTAAACACCAACAAGAAAAAGAAGCAATTAAGATCTACGCAGAGATTTTCTATTATACAATATTAGGAGATGATTCTCCAGAACAACAATTTGCTTTTTTGGAACAAACCTCAAAAGATAGAAAACAAAATGAATTATTTCTACCTATTTATTATGGAGCATTAGCACATTTCTATTTATATAATACTGAGATAGATTCTTTTGACAAATACTATGCTCTTAGTGAACAAGCTTTCCAAATCAACCAAGATCATGAGGGGCTTTCTAATCTATATAACACCATTGCTTTTGAGCTATACTATGTTGGTGAACCTCTAGAAGCTAAACTAATAATTGATAAAGCAGATCGAAACATCCCCCAAATTAAAAATCAGGACTTGATAGCAAAAATATGGTCGACTAAAGCATTAATTTACGCTGAATTAGGAGAAGTTAAAATACCACTTCAATATAACCTAAAAGTACTCAAGTACTATCAACAAGATTCTTTAGTAAGCAACTACGACTTATCTTCTATCTACAATAACCTAGCAGCATCCTATAACAACCTTGCTGACCATAGCAATGCTCTACTTTATTATCAAAAAACATTATCAATAGATACAACAATAGAAGGGCTCGTCACTACACACTACAATATAGGCTCCACTTATTCTAGCTTGAGAAAATACTCAAAAAGTAAGAATCACTTCAATCTAGCACTAAAATACCTATCAAAAATCCATAATATATATAACTATCAAAAACAAGATGGTATAAATATTAACATGGGATTAGTAAATATCTATAGAAGTGAGAACAAACTAGACTCTGCTCTTTATACCATCAAAAAAATAAAAGAATATCAGAAAGAAATAGATTATCGAAGAGAGCTTATTCATAATATTACTGCTCAAGTATATATCGATATGCAACAGTATGATCTCGTTCAAAAAGAACTGAAAGAATCACTGAGATTAGGAAGGGAAAAATATGGTAAAAAAAATGATTTTATACTATCCATCTATAGCATATCAAGTTATTCTTTTTATAAAGAAGGGAAATATCAAGACGCTATAAATCAGATACAAAAGGCTATAGAAGCTGGAAGCATTAATTTTTCAGATCAAAAAGGAACTTCAAACCCTCTTCTTAAAGATATTGTATACAAAAATCACTTCATAAATATACTGGGTCAAAAAGTCCAAGCTATGGCTGAATTGGAAAAGACCGACCCGCAAAATTTCAAATTTGAAGACTATTACCAAACAGCTATTTTAGGAACTACTACACTGGAAGAACTCAATAGAAGTTTCAAAAATAAGGCTTCTCAAAATACCTCTCTTAGTGAATATGCTGTACCTGTATTTGAACAAGCCATACGAATAGCTATCCAAGGGTACAGACAAACCCAAGACAAAAAATACCTAGAGGATGCCTTTCAACTCTCTGAGCGTAATAAATCAATGCTGATGAGAGGAGTATTACAGGAAGATCAAGCAAAAAGACTCGGTGGAATCCCTGATAGCCTAATCGCTAAAGAAGAAAAATTAAAAAGCAATATTGATAAAATAAAAAAAGAACTACTAGATACTAAATTAGATCAAGATAAGATAAATACCAAAAACTATACTGATATACTATTGGATTTACAATTAGAATTAGATGCTCTAAAAAATATTTTTGAAACTAGATATCCAAACTATTATCAACTCAAGTATGAATCTAGAGTAGCCTCTATAGACGAAATACAGCAAACTATTAGTCCTACTACAGTACTTGTAGAATATTTTGAAGGACAAGATAGTATCTATATCTTTTCTATTAGTAAAAAGGATGAAAAAATCACCGTAATACCAAAAGAGGAAGAGTACCTAAATAATATAAAAGCATTCCAACAATCATTGACTTCTATCTCTAGTGCCATCAATAACATAGAAATCGCTTACAACAAATTTTGTGTACTATCTAACTATTTTCATAATCTATTTTTAGGGCAAAATATTATTCAAATCCCTACCGAACAAATGATTATCATTCCAGATGGTCAACTTTCTTACATTCCATTTGAAGTACTTCTACAGGAAAGTGTACCTCAGGCTAATAAAAATCAAGCAAACTTTAAAAACCTACCTTATTTACTCTTCAAGCATAGAATCAATTATAACTATTCAGCTACTCTCTTGCTACAACAACTAACAACCAAAAGCCATACTATAAATGGTAAGATATTAGGAATGGCAGCTACTTACAAAACCCCATCTCCTACCTGTAGAACCGAAAGAGAAACAAAGATTAGAGAGAAATTGATAGATTTGCCTGGTGCACTCACAGAAGTAGCTCTATTATCTGATAGCTATCAAGGGCTATTCTTATCTGGAGAAGAGGCGAATGAAGCTAATTTCAAAAAAAATGCCCCTAAATATGGTATTTTACATTTCGCTATGCATGGACTTCTTAATACTGAACAGAGTGATTTTTCTGGTTTATTTTTCTCAGAAAATACAAGTTGTGATCAAGATAATCTTTTATATTCTTATGAGATCAAACAACAAGAATTAAACGCAGGGCTAGTCGTCTTATCTGCCTGTGAAACTGGGATTGGCAAATACCAACGTGGTGAAGGTGTCGTGTCTATAGGTAGAGGATTCATGTACGCAGGATCTCCTAGCCTACTAATGACACTTTGGGTACTCAATGATCAATCAGGAGCTTATATTATTCAGCAATTTTACCAAAATCTAGCAGAGGGAATGGAAAAAGATGAAGCGATACGCCAAGCTAAAATTACCTACCTCAAAAATACAAAAGATAATGACCCTGCTTCACATCCTTTTCTATGGGCTCCATTTGTTCAGTTAGGAGATTATAGCAGTATAAAAATAAATACTAAAAGTAATTGGGGAAATTACTTGATTCTTGGTGGTAGTCTTGCTGCAATAACACTTCTTCTAGGTATTGGTGTTAGAAGACGCAGAAAAAAGTAATTGGCCCAACTTAAGTAATATCCCCTACTACACCAATAGAAAAGGACTGTCTAGAATATAAAAATCCAGACAGTCCTTTAACCTGTTTAGGGCAAACTATTTTCTACAGCTTACCTTTTAGCTTCTTTTCTGTAAAAATAATATCTACACGACGATCTTGTGATTCTCCTCCTGGAGATGCAGAGGCACCATTAGTAGGATCACTTTCTCCCATTGGTATGATAGTGATATTTTCTCCATCTAGTCCTTTATCAACCAAATACTGACGTACTTTAGCAGCACGCTGCATAGATAAAGCCATGTTACGTTTGGCATCTCCATTGGTACTTGCATTGCCTTTGACATAGATTTTGATTTCCTTGTTTTCTCCTTGCATCTCTTCTATCGCTTTCACAACAGCATCTAGATTTGCATTACTTGTATTATCTAACTTTGTCGATCCATTATCAAAGAATACTTCCCCTACTTTTTTGTATTTAAGTGGTTGGTCTTCAATCAGTTTACGCAATTCGTCTAACTCCTTTTTATTCGCATCTATCTGAGATTTATTCTCTTCTATCTCCTGTCCTTGCTCTTTGATCGTTTCTGTATTCTCTTTGATCGTTTCTGTATTTTTTTGGATTTCTGTTTCTACTTTTTCAACTCGCTCATTGATGATCTTAGTTTGTGTTTCGATTTCTTTCTCCAACTTCAAAGTTTTGATTTTCATCGAGTCCATTTTACTAGACATTTTCTGAATTTTTGGATTTTCACCAAAACGATACATCAACATAAATTCATGTTGTGTCCCAGTATTTGCCAGAAGCTGTCCATCTACTGCGAATTCAATAGAATAAGCAAACATGAAGTTTTGCTTAATCTCCACCCCTATTGTTCCAGTAAGAGCAGCAGTAGAAGTAGCATTATTGCTTGAACGGTATCCGATTCCTAGCCAGCCCATTCTATCTAGACCTGCCACTATATTACCCTCTGCCTGAAAAGGAACATTTTCTATGATTCTTCCCAAAAAAGATGGTTCCAAATAGAAACGATTATTCTTTTCCTTTGGTCCAAAAAAGTGTTTATAGCTCGCTAGAATATTCCAATGACGTGTATTGATATATTCCACACTACGTTGTCCTACATTAAAAAACTGTAATCCACTATTCAACCCCTGTAACATAGAAACGCCAACATGTAAGCCTCTCCATTGATAGTCAATCCCTCCACTAAAATCAAATGCCGCTCCATTAGCTTCTGCTGGCAACAATTGTGGATCATTAGGATTGTCCACTTGTGCATCAGGATAATTGAATCGCTGATGAATGAACCCTAAAGATAAACCTGCACTCAATCCGTGCTTGTACTCTTTATTTTTCTCAAATGGAATATGATAAGCATAAGTTGCTAATCCCCCAACCTTAGTAATAATATGCATTTGGTCTACATATAGCATTCCTCCTAAGCCCATATTACCCAATTTGGGTGTTTTGACAGGAGACTCTACACTAATCGCTCCTGTAAAAGGAGAATTAGGCAATGCAGTCCATTGTTTTTTGAAATGCATGGAAGCACTTCCAAAGTTGTTTTGTCCTGTACGTGCAGGATTATACAAGTAAGGATTGTATATATAATGATTCATCACAGGCAACTGTTGTGCTTGTACGCCAAAAGCTCCAAACAAGAAAGTTGCTGCTATGATATTTCTAATTGTTTTATTCATGATTTTTTTTAATTTTTAATCAATCCATAAAGTAGTTGTCCTGAAGAGCAATATAGTCATTGCTATCCAGAACTACTTTATCAAAAAATTATCGTTTCATAGTTACAGCACCTTTCAGTACAGTACCATCATCCTGTGTAATAATATACCAATAAGTACCATCTGGTAATGGCTGTCCATTATAGGTACCATCCCAGTCGTTACTGTAGTTTTGTGTATTCAATACTTCTAGACCAGCACGAGTGATAACCTGTAAAGTATAATTACCAATTGATGCTTGCTGCAAGTAATCTACAATCCAAGTATCATTAATACCATCACCGTTTGGTGTGAATAAATCTACAATTCTTACATCCGCAGGATCAATCACTTCAGGTACAACCGTCACTTCTACTTCTTCTGAATTATCACAACCATAAATAGAAGTTCCTATCACAGTATAAGTGTAAGACCCTATCATATCGGGTGTCATTACTGGATTGAAAATCGTAGTGAAGTCTAAGTAATCACCTGGTGTCCATCTATACTGAACTGCTCCTGTAGCAAACAACTGTAAAGATTGATTTACTTCAATAGTGGTATCAGGACTAGCAATGATAGTTGGTTTAGGATACATAGATACATACGTATCATAAGTCGAACTACAACTATTTACTGTTACCGTTACCGTATATAATCCTGTGTCAATATTAGAAACACTCACAATAGCTTCTCTATCAGTAGAGCTGAACCCATTAGGTCCTGACCAGTTATAAGTTGCTCCGAATACTTCTTGTACAGAAAGTGTTGCATTAGCACCATCACAGACAGGGCTGTTATTGCTTGCCATTCCTCCATCAGGTAGGCTAGTAATCATTACTAGTGTTGAAAGTGGTGCTGAGGTACATCCAGTGACACCATCAATGACACTAACATTGTAAAAACCTTGATTGTCTGTCTCTGAGACAGTTGGTATTGAAATATTCTGTCCTGTTGCAGTAAATCCTAGTGGACCTGTCCACAAATAAGCAATATTACCGCTAGCAGTTGGTGCTGCCAAATTCAATGTCTCATATTCACACAATGGGCTATTGCTAGTAATACTCCCTGTAAATACAGGTGCTGGGTTAACAGTTACTGTAGTTGATCCATTAGCAGATACACATCCATCAATAGACACATTAACTGTATAAACTCCAGCCTCAGCTGTTGTAATATTTGTCAAACTAAAGTTCTGTAAACTTGAGCTAAAGCCATTGGGGCCTGTCCAGTTATAAACAGCTCCTGCTACTGTACTTGCTTGTACAAATACGATTTCACCTTCACATACCGGACTATCGTTTAAGGCAGTTGGTGCTACTGGCAACTGTTTAACCTCTACATTAATAGCAGTCAATGCAGAGCTACAATCACCATTGTCTTCTGCTACATAGTAAACATAATTACCAATAGCTAAAGCTCCTGCATTGAATGTTCCTGTAGTATTTCCTGCTGACATTGTAAAGCGTCCTACTTCTGTGTTAGAAACATCATAGAATACTAGATCTCCTGTACCAGACCCTGTAGCTGTCAAAATCACATCTGACCCGCTACAAATTTCTATATCCGCTGCACTTGGTGCCAATGGTTGTGGATTAACAACTACAGTAGCAATTGTCCATGCTCCTTCACATCCTGTTATCGCATCGATTTCTCTAATGTAATAACTTGTGGTTTGATTTAGGAAAGGAATGTTATAAGTCGTACCTGTATTCACTAAATTCGTTCCTGCTGGATCACTATACCAATTAATAGTACCTCCTGAAGTCGTTGCGGTTAGGCTTGCTCCACTTCCTGCACAAATGGTATCATTCGCCACTGTTGGTGCTACTGGTGCAGGATTTACTGTAATCATTACAGTATCTACTGTACTCTCACATCCATTTGCATCCGTAATCGTTGCAAAAATCATCGTATCAGCATTCAACATACCTGTTGTGTAACTACTGCTTGTAGTTAATAACATCGTACCTGCTGCATCAGAATACCAATTCACGGCTGTACCTGTCATCAAAGTAGACATGGTTCCCGCACAAATCGTATCATTTGCAATAGTTGGTGCTGCTGGTAAGGCATTTACAGTTACCGTTACTACTGTTGCGTTACTCATACATCCGTTTGCATCTGTCGTCGTTACATAGTAATCTGTCGTAGCTGTTAAAGCTGGTGTTGTGAAACTACCTCCTGTGGCTACTAGATTTGTTAACGCGGCATCATCATACCAGTTTACGGTTCCACTTGCTGTTGTCATCAAGCTCGCTGTACTTCCTGTACAGATACTGGTGCCTACTGCTATTGGTGCTGCTGGCAATGGATTGACCGTTACGGTTACGGCTACTAAACCACTTACACAGTTTTGTGCCGATACTTCCTGTACATAGTACGTCGTTGTCTGCGTCAATACTGGTGTCGTGAAGCTTGCTCCTGTTCCCGCTAGTGTACTTCCTGTTGCATCACTGTACCAGTTTGTAGTTCCTCCTGCATTTGTTGCCGTCAAACTTGCCGTTACTCCTGAACAGATTGTTACGCCTGCTGCGGTTGGATCTACTGGCAATGGATTTACTGTTACGGCTACTGTTGTCGCTGCACTTTCACATCCATTGGTATCTACTTGTGTCGCAAAGTAGTCCGTACTTGCTGTCAATACTCCTGTATTGTACATAGAACCTGTTGCTACTAAGTTCGTCAATGCTGCATCTGCATACCAGTTGACAGAACCTGTTGCCGTTGCCATTAAGTTCGCATCCTCTCCTGAACAGATCGTTACACCTGTTGCGGTTGGTGCTGCTGGTAAGGCATTTACAGTTACCGTTACTACTGTTGCGTTACTCATACATCCGTTTGCATCTGTCGTCGTTACATAGTAATCTGTCGTAGCTGTTAAAGCTGGTGTTGTGAAACTACCTCCTGTGGCTACTAGATTTGTTAACGCGGCATCGT
>CAYOJF010000048.1:15635-17987 GCA_964404215.1 uncultured Aureispira sp.
CACATCCATTGGTATCTACTTGTGTCGCAAAGTAGTCCGTACTTGCTGTCAATACGCCTGTATTATACATAGAACCTGTTGCGACTAAATTAGTCAATGCTGCTGCATCATACCAATTAACAACACCTGTTGCTGTTGCCGTCAAGTTCGCATCTTCTCCTGAACAAATCGTTACGCCTGTTGCGGTTGGTGCTGCTGGTAAGGCATTTACGGTTACACCGATTGCCGCTACAGGAGAAACACAGGTACCATCATCTTCCGCTGCATAAAACAAATAATTCCCCGATGCTAATACTCCTGCATTAAAAGTAGCTGTCGGGTTAGCAACAGACATTGCTACTGTAGCTATTACTGTATTGGTATTATCAAAAAATACAATATTCCCTGTACCCGAGCCCGTTGCTGTCAAAATAACATTTGCTCCTGTACAAACCTCAATCGGACTGGTACTTGGAGTGGGTGGTAAAGGATTTACAGTAGCTGTGACAGGTACTGTGTTGCTCACACATCCTGTTCCTGCTGTTTCTTGTACATAATACGTCTCATTTTGAGTTAAAGCTGGAGTAGTAAAACTAGTTCCTGTCCCAACCATTACAGTAGCCGCTGCATCTGCATACCAGTTTGTGGTACCACCTGCATTTGTTGCTGTTAATGTAGCTGTTGCTCCTGCACAAATAGTAGCTCCAGTTCCTGTCGGATCAACAGGGTTAGGATTTACAGTTACGGTCACTGTAGCAGAAACACTCTCACAAGTATTTGTATCGGTTTGTGTAATGAAGTAATTCGTTGTTGTCGTTAAAATTGGTGTTGTGTAAGCATTACCACTTCCAACCAATGTAGTCAGTGCTGCATCGCTATACCAACTAATCAATCCTGTTCCATTAGCGGCCAAATTAGCATCTTCCCCAGCACAAATTGTTGTTCCAGTTGCTGTCGGTGCTGCAGGCAATGCGTTTACTACTGCTGAAATAGCCGTAGTATTAGAAATACAAGTACCATTATCTTCTGCTACAAAAAATCCATATGTTCCCACTCCTAATGCTCCTGCATTAAAAGTTCCAACTGGGTTAGTAGCAGTCATCGTAATTCTTCCGACCTCTACATTAGAACTGTTATAGAATACTAAATCTCCAGTCCCCGATCCGGTTGCTGTCAAGATGACATTATCACCAGTACATACTGCTACTGGATTGGCGGTTGGATTATTCGGCAATTGATTAACCACTACTTCTGCTGTAGTTAGTGAACCTGGACATCCAGTTCCTCCTTGACCTGCATAAAATACAGTCGTTTGATTAAGTATAGGAGTTGTAAATGTAAATGGACTAGGTCCTGTTGCCAATGTAATTTGTCCTAAAGCATCTGAGAACCAAGAAACATTACCTGCTGTTGGCAATGTTGCCGTTAACATCCCTGCTTCTCCAGCACATACCGTATCAGCATTTACTGTTGGTCCTACTCCTGCTGCTATCACATCAAACGAGAAATAAGTAGGGACTGACCATCCACAACATTCATCTCTCACTCTCAATCTTGCATGATAACTAACGGTACTACCTGTTACTGGTGTTGGCCAAGAAGCTACTCTAGTTGTAAATAAAGCTTCTGGTGTACCGGTATTATTACCATCTTCAAATATGATCCATTCGTACTCAGCTGCACCACTCACAGTCGTATTCATTACAAAAGCATCCCCTTCACAAACAGTAGGGTTCATATTAGCAGCAAAACCAGGTAAAGGTCTATTATCTCTAATATAAATAAAGCTTTCATAAGCTGTACCTCCTATGGTCAAATCGTAATGCCCTGTAGCATTGTATCCAACAATAGCAGTTGCAGATGTATTGTTATAAGTAGATGTTGTTTGAGTCAAGTCATTGATATAGGTAGACCCTGTTAAGGTTCCCCATGTACCACCAGCTTTGGTGATAACAATTTCTGAGTTAGTACATCCACCAAACATAGATGCCGTTACAGTTTGTGGGTTTGGTATACTAGTACCTACGCGAGTTACACCTCTTGTAGCAACACTTGAACCACTAGCACCCTGACGTCCACGACCACCATTTCCACCACGGCCACCGTTTCCACCACGGCCACCGCCACCAACTTCACCACTTCCAGCTCCACCATTTCCACCGTTTCCACCAGTTCCACCAGTTCCACCAAATCCACCTGCTCCGCCTGCTCCTGCAGCACCTACAGTAATAGCTATATCTTGTATAGTACCTGGTGTATTTCCTGTTTCAGCATAGATCCCGAAGGAACCTCCTCCACCGAAACCACCAAATCCACCAGTTCCACCTTGGCCGCCGCCGCTTTCCAGGGCTCCAGCACCACCTTGACCGCCTT